>JAURLF010000007.1 GCA_030831375.1 Gaiellales bacterium
ACAGGATGCGCTCGACGCCGAGCGCCTGCATCGCCCACAGGTTCGCGCGGTACGGGATCCGGTGCGGGGGCAGGTCGTGATCGCGTCCGTGCCGCGGCAGGAAGGCGACGCTGCGGCCGGCGACCTCGGCGACCATGACGGCGTCCGAGGGAGCGCCGTACGGCGTCTCGACGCGCACCTCCTCGGCGTCCTCGAGGAACGCCCCGAACCCGGAGCCCCCGAAGACGCCGATCTCGGCGCGCGGCGTCACACCTCGCCGCCCGGCGTCCAGATCTTCGGGCGCGGCACCTCGGTGCGGGGCGGGGCAGGCGGCGCTGCGGCCGGCGGCGCGGTAGCGGCCTCGCCGGCGACGCCCCCGGCCTCGGCGGTCTCCTCGGTCATCCGCACCGCCTCGGCGAACGCGAGCTTGAGGTCGGCGAGGGCGCGACGCAGCTCCTCGACCTGCGGCGGCAGCGGCGCCCCCTCGGGGAAGGCGATGACGAGCGTCTCCACCAGCGCGTCCGCGCCGGAGATGGCGAGGCTGGCCTGCACCGCGTCACCGCCGTTGACCATCCCGGGGATCATCCCGAGCTGGCCCGCGCCGATCGACATCAGCTCGCTCGCGACCTGGAGCATCAGCGCCTCGACGCGGACCTGCGCGAGGTCGAGCTCCATCGGCGCCTCGCCCGTCTCCGGGGCGGGCGGCCTCTCCTGCGGGTTGTCATCGGCCATCGAGCACCTCCTTGAGGCGCCGGGCGGACGCCATCGTGGTCCGGACCTGCTCGGCGTGGATCGCCGACATGTCCTCCCCCGCCTCGACGCGCGCCTTCCAGCGCGAGGCGTGGTCCCCATTCTGCAGCAGATCCTCCAACGGCTCGAGCCACGGTGCGAGCCCGAGCGCCTCGACCTCGGGCGCGCACGCCTCGAGCAGGCCGCGCACGTGATCCGCGGCGGACACCACGACGCGCCGCTCGAGGTCGATCTGGTCCCGGTCGGTGCCCCAGCGCAGCGCCCGCCAGAGGTTCTCCTCGATGTCGCTCGGGCGGTCCGGCGGCGGCAGCCGCCCCGCGTCGTGCAGGCGCGCCGCGCGCGCGGCGAGCGCGGTCTGCAGCGCGGCCAGCGCGATCGACTGGCCGATGTCGGGCAGGGCGTCGCAAGCGCGGACCTCGACGGTGCCGAACGACTGATGCGGCCGCACCGTCCACCAGATCTCCGTGTGCTCGCGGATCGACTCCGTCTCCAGCAGGAAGCGCACGTAGCGGTCGTAGTCCTCCCAGTCCGCGAACACGTCCGGGACGCCGCAGCGCGGGAACATGCGCGTGAAGATCTGCGTCCGCGTCGAGCGCAGGTGCGTGATGCGGCCCTCGAGCCACGGCGACGTGCAGGACAGCGCGAGCAGGATCGGCACGTGACTGCGCATGTGGTTGGCGACCGCCATCGCCCGATCCGCGCCGCGGATGCCGACGTGCACGTGCATCCCGAACGTGTTGTTGCGCCACGCGATGTAGCGCAGCGTGCCCTCGACGATGCGGTAGTGCGGCGTGTCGATGATGCGCTGGTCCGTCCATGGCGACGTCGGGTGCGTGCCGGTCGCGCCGACGAGGACGCCGAGCCGCTCCGCCTCGTCGGCGAGGGCGACGCGGCGGTCGATGATCATCCGGGCTGCGTCGTCGAACGTGGCGCCGCGCCCCGTCTTGACCTCGATCTCGGAGGCGATCAGCTCGCCCGCGACGTTGCCCGCGAGCGGGCCGGCCTCGCAGGCGTCGCGCAGCTCCTCGAAGCGGTTCGCCATCTGCAGCGTGTCGCGGTCGAGGATCTGGAACTCCTCCTCGATCCCGATCGTGAAGTCCGTCGCCTCGGCGAAGTGCGCACGCGCGGCGTCGAGCGCCGCATAGGAGTCCTCGACCGACGCGCCCATGGCCGGAAGAGGGTACCAGCGGCCGCTCCGCCCCGGACCCGGACCGGCGCTACCCTTCCGCACGTGGAGGACCAGGATGAGACCGCGATCCACCCCGCTGAGGTGACGCTGCTCGATTACGTCGTCGGCGAGCTCGAGCAGGAGCGATCCTCCGAGATCCGCCGGCACGTCACCGGCTGTCCTGAGTGCCGCGACCGGATCGTCGAGCTGTCGCTGGCCATGGACGAGCTCGACCGACTGCCGAGCGCCGGCCGGCCGCACGACCCGCGGGTCGCGGCGGCGCAGCCGCGGCGTGCCGCGCGGATCGTGCCGATCATCCTGCTCGTGGCGGCCGGGCTCGGCGTCCTCGCCCTGTTCCAGGTCGGCGGCCTGACCCCGGCCCCCGCGCCCGTGCCGGTCGGCCAGCGGATCGTGCTGGAGACCGCGTCACAGAAGCCCGAGCTGGTCGCATCCGAGCTGCTCGGCGGCCTGCCGCACGACGTGACGGTCGACCGCGATGACCCGCGGCACCTGATCGTGCTCGTCCAGCCGGGCGACGTGCAGGTCGCGGCGGAGCGGCTCAGCGGCACCTCGTCGCCGGACGGCCGCGCCTATGTCATCGACGTCGCCGGCACGCGCACCTCCGCGCCGTAGCTCCGACCCGCCGTGTCAGGCGAGGTGGAAGTAGAGCGCGTAGAGCAGCTCGACGGCCGGGCTCGTGGTGTGGACGGTCACGTCCGGCGGCACGTCGATGAGGGCGCCCGAGTAGTTGAAGACGATCCGCACGCCGCTGCGGACGAGCTCGTCGGCGACGTCCTGCGCCGCGTCGGCGGGGACCGCGACGACGCCGACGATGACCTGCTCCTCCTCGACGATGCGCGGCAGCTCGTCGGGGTCGCGGACGGCGAGCGGTCCGCACGTTCCGCCGATCTTGGCGGGGTCGGCGTCGACGATCGCGACGATCGAGAAGCCGTGGTCGGCGAACACGTCGGCCTCGGCGATCGCCTGTCCGAGGCGGCCGGCGCCGACGAGGACGATGTTGTGCTGGCCGGCGGTGCGCAGGATCTGGCTGATCTCGCTGATCAGCGCCTCGACGCTGTAGCCGACGCCGCGCTTGCCGAACGTGCCGAAGCCGGACAGGTCGCGGCGGATCTGCGTCGCGTTGACGTGCGTGTACTCGCTGATCTCGTGCGAGGTGATGTGGCTCCGACCCGCCTTCTTCGCCTGCGTCAGGACCTGCAGGTAGTGCGCGAGGCGGGCGGCGACGCCGCCGCCGAGGCGCTCGCTCGCCGGAGTTGAGAGCATCGGTTCCACTGTCACAAGGATCGTACAAAGCCTTCGCCGCGGCGGGGCCGGCCCCTCACGCGTCGAGGCGGGCCGCGATCTCCCCCGCGGTGGCCGCGTAGCGCGCGACCTCCTCGCCGTCGACGAGCACGACCGGGATCGCGGCGCGCCAGCACCGTTCCAGCGCGACGTCTCCGTCGATGTCGATGACGGAGAGCACCACGCCGTCGCGACCCGCACAGGCCTCCTCGGCGGCGGCGAGCACGCCCGGGCAGAGCGTGCAGCCGCTCGCCACGAGGACGTCGACGCGCCTCACCCGATCGGGCTCCGTGCGTGGGCGTCGAGGGCGAGCAGCGCGGCGCTGTCGAGTGGCGGCAGGTCCAGCGCGGCGCGGGCGATCATCGCCGCGTTGTCGCCGCACAGCTCGAGCGGGGCGGCGACCGTCGCCGCCGGCAGCTCGGCGAGGGCCTCCCGCAGACGCGCGTTCGCCGCCACCCCGCCGACCAGCCCGAGCGTCGACCGACCGGTGGCGGCGAGCCCGAGCGCCGCCCGCTCGACGAGATGGCGCACGATCGCCTCCTGGTAGGCCGCCGCGAGGTCGGCGGGCGCGGCCGCCTCGGCGGCCACGGCCTGGGCGAGCGCCGTCTTCAGGCCCGAGAACGAGAACGCGAGGTCGTCGCGTCCGACGAGCGGTGTCGTGAGGGGGTGCGCCGCGGCATCGCCGGCCTCGGCGAGCGCGGCGAGCGCGGGCCCGCCCGGGTAGCCGAGGCCGAGCAGGCGAGCGCCCTTGTCGAAGGCCTCGCCGGCGGCGTCGTCCAGTGAGCGGGCGATGGTGCGCACGCCGCCGGCCCCGTCGACGTCGAGGAGCAGGGTGTGGCCGCCGGAGGCGAGCAGGACGAGGTGGGCGCCCTGCGGCGCCTCGGGGGCGAGCTGCAGCGACGCGACGTGGCCGCGCAGGTGGTCGACGGCGATCAGGGGCACGCCGAGGCCGTACGCGAGGCCCTTGGCGTAGCCGACGCCGACCAGGAGCGCCCCGATCAACCCCGGCCCCGCGGTGACCGCGACACGCGTCACGTCGCCGACGCCGGCGCCGGCATCGTCGAGCGCGGCGATCACGGCCGGCTCGACGA
>JAURLF010000052.1 GCA_030831375.1 Gaiellales bacterium
CGCCGACCAGGAACATGATGAACGTGAAGACGATGTACTGGATGCCGATCACCTTGTGATCGGTGTTGAACTTGAAGTAGTCGCGCCACGAGTACGCGCCGTGGTTCGAGTGGTCGTGCGGGTCGATGTCCTTGCCGACGATCCACGGCCACCAGTAGTCGAAGCCGCCGATGCCGACGACGAAGCCGACGGAGCCGGCGATGTAGGCCACGACGAGCAGCGTCGTCTCCTGCAGGACGGGGTCCATGCCGAGGATCTGGCGGGCCGAAGCGGCGATGAGGACGGCGAGCACCGCGAACAGCGGCGTCGTCCACAGGCAGCGCGCGAGATTGGGCTTGAGGGCGGTGGTCATCGGCGGTCCCCCGGGATGGTGCTGAGCGAACGGTATGCGGGCATCACGCGGCCTCCGCCGTCGTGGCCTGCTCGGCCTCCTGTGCGTCCTTGGCCGCCTCGGCCTTGCGCTCGGCGACCCACGCCTCGTAGTCGGCCGTGGAGACGACGCGGACCTTCGGGATGATCGAGCCCTCGACGGCGCTGTTCATGCCGGTGTGGCCGACGCCGCAGAGGTAGGCGCAGACGACGTCGAACGTGCCGATCTTCGTCGGCGTGGTCGACGCGTAGTTGGTCTGCGTCGGCAGGGTCGACATCTGGAAGCGCCAGGCCGGCACCCAGAACGCGTGCATGACGTCGTTCGAGGTCAGCTCGAAGGCGATCGGCTGTCCGACGGGCACGACCAGCTCGTCCTGCTCCGTCAGCGCGACCTCCTCGTTGAGGTAGTCGAACTTCCAGCCGAACTGGTAGCCGACGATGTGGATCTGCTGGCCGCTCTTCTGGCCGGCCGCGTAGACATCGTCCCGGTCGAGCACGTACCAGCCGCCGAAGGCGCAGGCGAGGACGAGCACGAAGGGGATCGCGGTCCAGACGATCTCGAGCCAGGTGATGCCGTGCACGTTCTTGCCCTCGCGCTGGTCATTCGGGCGGGCGCGGAACCGGTGGATCGCCACCGCCAGGAACAGCAGCACGATCATGAAGATGATCCCCGAGAAGATCAGGAAGAAGACGTACAGCCTGTCGATGTTCGTCGCCTGCTGCGACGCCTGCTCGGGCAGCGTCCGGGTCACGATCAGGATCACGCCGACCACGGCGCCGAGCACCGTCCCGATGATCGCGAGCGGGAGGACCTTGAGGTTCTTCAACGATCCGTGGCCTTTCGAGGGCGCGCGCAGCACGCGAGCGGGCGATTCACACCCGGCATCCTATCCACGCGCCCGGACGCGTCGCAACATCGCATCAATCGCTACGTTCCTCGGGATCGCCGCGATTCGACACGCGTGAGGCAGGCGCTATGCTCTGGCCGAGCGCCGTTTGCGTCGCGCAGCCTCGGGGGACCCCCGAGAGCGATGAGCGCAGAGCAGACCCAGGGCGCCGGCGAGGCCGTCGCCGAGCCGATGACCCAGCTCGACTACGCCCAGGACCGGCTCGAGGAGCGCGACTCCGGGGTCGCCTCGGTCGCGGCGCTCCTGAGCGGCCTCGGCGCGGGGCTCGGCGTGCTGTCCGTCTACTTCGCGCCGATGATCCTCGGCTTCGTGGCCATCGGTGCCGCGATCCTCGGCCTCGCCATCGCGGGGGACCGGGACCGCTTCGCCAAGATCGCGCTGATGATCGCCGTCGTCGGCTGGCTCGCCGGCTCGATCATCGCGGTCTTCACCGGGGCGAGCCCGCTGTCGCTCAAGATGGGCTGAGCCCGCGCCGGCGTCAGTCGGCGACGAGCGCGATCACGAGGAACCCGACGGCGTAGAGGATGAGCGCGCCGACGAGAATCGTCAGGAGCGGCAGCGACGTCGCGATGACCAGGGCCCCGGCGATCGCGCCGAGCGCCACCGCCAGGACGACGGCGATCTCGAAGAGCGCCCGTCGATCCTGCTCGAGCGTCGAGCCCACGGGCGGCTAGGACCGGTCTGCGGGCGGCTCGTCGGCAGCGGGCAACGCGGCGGGCTCCTCGGCGACGGACGCGGCCTCGGGCGCGGGCTCGCCCTCGATGCCGGCGCGAAACTCCTGCGCCGTCTCGCCGAGCATGCCGACACGCTGCGAGGCGGCCTCCTTCGCCGACTGGGCCGCCTTCCCGATCGTCGTCTGCGGCTCGTAGGCCTCGCCGTCCTCGTCGCCGGCCGCAACTCCGGCGCGCACGTCGCGCGCCGTGTCGCCGACGCTCTTGGCGGCGCGGCCGATCGCGGTCTGCGGCTCGGCGCCGCCGGCGGACGCCTTCGCGTCATCCGCGAGGCTCGCCACCTCGTCGCGCGCCTCCTTGGCCGCTGCGACGGCCGCGGTCGCGCCCTCGGTCGCCTTCTCGCGGCCGGTGCGTGCCGCGCGGTAGGCCGCCGAGTTCTCGTCGACGGGCTCCGCGTAGCTGGCCTGCAGCTCGGCGGCAGCGCCCTTGACGGCGTCGCCGGTGTCCTTGACCCGGCTGGCGCCGCGACGGAACAGCTTCTTGCTGCCGCCAACGCCGAACACGAGGAATCCGATCGCGACGACGATCAGGATCTGCCAGAGCGAGAGTCCGAACACCGAGCCTCCAGGGACGGGATGAGCGCATCGTACAGGGGGGCGGCCGTCGGAGGGTACCCGGCGCGGTCGACCCGCAGCGGTGACGCACGACACGGGCGCTATCGTTGGCCTCCGGGCACCCCGGGAAAGGCACAGCGCATGACGGACGAGCCCGACACCACGATCGCCGACGCGGACGACCGCCGCCCGGGGCCTCGTTGACGGCGCTGCCCGACAGCCTCGCCGCGCTGCCGGTGCGGATCGACGGCTGCGCACTGACGCCGCTGGCCTTCGAGACGCCGAACTTCACCCGCACGACGACCGTGGTGGCGATCCAGGGCGGAGGCGTGACCGGACGAGGGGAGGACGTGACGTACACGGACGCCGATCAGGTGGCGCACCGCGCGCTCGCGCCGTTCCGCCTGACGGGCTCCGACACGCTGGGCGGCTGGGTCGCCCGTCTCGACGACCTCGACCTCCTCGGCGACGGGCCCGAGGACGCCTCCGCGCCGGACTACCGTCGTTGGGCGTACGAGTCCGCGCTGCTCGACCTCGCGCTGCGACAGGCGGGGACCACGCTCGGCGCGCTGCTCGGGCGCACGCCGCGCCCGGTGCGTTTCTGCATCTCGTCCGGCCTCGGGCCCGCCGCATGGCTGGCGGTCGATCCCGCCCTCGAGTTCAAGCTCGATGCGAATGCCGACTGGGATGCCGTGCGGATCGAGGAGCTGGCGGCGACCGGTCGCGTGCGCGTCGTCGACATCAAGGCGCACTACGGAGAGACGCTCGGCCTCGAGGGCGCCACGGCGCTCACCGTCCTGGAGCTGGTCCGGGACGGCCTGCCTGACGTCGTGATCGAGGACCCGCCCGTCGATCCGGCGGCGCTGGCGCTCCTTGAGGGACACCTCGGGCGCGTGGCCTTCGATGCGCCGGTGCACCGCGTGGCCGATCTCGAGCGACTCCCGCGAACCGGGTGGATCAACATCAAGCCGTCGCGCTTCGCCCGGATCTCCGAGCTGCTCGCCGCGATCGCCTGGTGCGAAGGGAACGGCGTCCGCCTGTACGGCGGCGGGCAGTTCGAACTCGGACCGGGCCGAGCGCAGATCCAGGAGCTCGCGTCGCTCTGGTACGCGGACGGACCGAACGACGTCGCACCGGGCGCCTACAACGCGCCGCGTCCGAGCACAGGCCTGCCGGCGAGCCCGCTGCCCGCCGCGGGCCGCGCGCCCGGGTTCGGGGCCTAGCGCTCCGCTGCACGCGCGGAGCAGCGCCGTGGGTCCCGCCCCCCGTTTCCCCACGCCTGATAATCATGATTATGGGAAGTCGTTAATCGCGGGCCAGTTCGGGCCGGCTTCCGCGCGGCCTCCCCGCCTCGCGACCGGTACCCTGTGGGCATGCGCTACGTGATCCTCGGCGGCGGCCCGTCCGGCTACGCGGCGGCGACCGCCGCGCACGCACTCGGCGGCGAGGTCACGCTGATCGAGGACCGCGGGCTCGGCGGCTCGTGCACGCTGACCGACGCGATCCCCTCGAAGACGCTGCTCAGCACCGCCACCGTGCTCGCGGCGATCGACCGCGCCGACCAGTCCGGCGTCGCGTTCGAGCACGGCAGGCCCCACGTCGACATGCTGCGCACCGTCGCGCACGCGCGCTGGGTGGCGACGCACCAGTCGCGCGGAATCCGCGACCGCCTTGCCGAGACGAGCGTGCGCACGATCCACGGCCACGGTCGGATCGTCGCACCGGGCCGCGTCCTCGTGAGCTGCGACGGCTACGAGCAGGAGGTCGAGTACGACACCCTGCTGGTCTCCACGGGCGCGAGCCCGTGGCAGCCGCCCTTCGCCGAGGTCGAGCACGAGCGCGTCTTCACGACGCGTGAGGTGCTCGACCGGCGCGAGACCCCCGAGCACCTGATCGTCGTCGGCGCCGGCGCGACGGGCTGCGAGTACGCCGAGTTCTTCGCCTCATCCGGCAGCCAGGTGACGCTCCTGAGCGCGCGCGCACAGGTCCTCCCCGCCGAGGATGAGGACGTCGCGGAGCTGGTGCAGGAGGCGTTCCTCGCCCGAGGCATCGAGATCCAGATGAACGCGCGAATCGTCGACATCGACGCGCACGAGGACGGCGTCGTCGTGCGGGCCGAGGACGGCCGCGCCTTCAAGGGCAGCCACGCGATCGTCTGCATGGGCCAGCGCGCCAACACGGCCGGCCTCGGCCTCGAGGCGCTCGGGGTCGAGCTGGACGAGCGCGGCGCGATCGTCGTCGACGACAACCTCCGCACCATCGTCGAGGGCGTCTACGCGGCCGGCGACGTGGCGGGCGGGATGATGCTCGCCTCCACGGGCGCGATGCAGGGCCGCCACGCCGCGCTCCACGCCTTCGGCGCGGTGACGGCACCGCTCAACCTGCGCAACGTCGCCTGGACGATCTTCACGCGCCCCGAGGTGGCCACCGTCGGGCTGACGGAGTCTCGCGCGGCCCGCGACGCGATCACCGTCGACGTCACGAAGCACTACCTCGGCGCGAACCCGCGCGGCGTCATCTCAGGCTGGCGCGAGGGCATGATCAAGCTGATCACCGACCCTGCCACCGGCACCCTGCTCGGCGGCTCGATCGTCGGCTACCGCGCCTCGGAGAACATCGCCACGCTGGCCCTCGCCGTCAACGAGGGACTGACCGTCGAGTCGCTCGCCAACACGGGCGTCGTCACCCCGTCGATGTCCGAGTCGCTCCAGCGCGCGGCCGAGCGCGCCATGAACCGCCGCATCAGCCAGACCGGCGACGGCATCGCGCTGCCGCAGACGCAGCCCCTCGGCGCCTAGGTCGCGCCCTCGGGGACGACCTCGGCCGCGGGGTCGCTGGCGCCGCCGTCGTCCACTCCTCCCTCCCCCGCGCTGCCGTCGGCGCTCGGATCGTCGGGCTCGGGCTGCGGCTCAGGGGGCTTCTTCGGCCCGATCAGGATCACCTTGTTCTCGGGGAAGTAGCGCCACGTCCAGGACTGCTTCGAGCGCAGTTCGCCGTCCTGGTAGACACGACGCCCGTACTTGATCCAGAAGCCGGGCTGCCCCAGCGGCTGGATCGTCTTCTTCGTACCGGGCTCGAGCGTGAGGTCGCGCTTGCGGATCACCCGCGGCTGGGAGATCGAGTACGGCTCGCCCTCGGTCGCCTCCACCTTGCGCCCGAGCCGGTCCGACAGGAAGCGGATCGTGAGGCCCTCCTCGGTCGTCTTCGTGAGGATCACGATCGGTGCCTTCCAGTCGTTCTGGAAGACGAGTTCCGGGCCGCCCCACGAGACCGTCGCCTCGCGACCCTTCGGATAGCGGGTGATCCAGAACGAGTGCGGCGTGTGCTGGATCAGCTTGAGCCCCGAGAAGAAGGCCGCGTTGAAGATCGTGGTCGCCACCTGCGAGACCCCACCGCCGACGGCGTCCTCCAGCACGTTGCCCTCGCCGATCATCGGCGCCTCGACGAAGCCGCGCGCCGACGTGCGCTGGCCGAGCGCCTCGTTCAGGGAGAAGGTGCCGCCGGACGGGATGATCCGCTGGTCGAGGATCTTCGCGGCGAGCTTGATGTTGGTGACCCGCGCACCACCCGAGTACGGGGTGAAGAACTCGCCCACGACCTCCTTGACGCCGAGGGTGCGCGCCTCGTCCGTCGTCAGAGCTGGCTCGCGCGGCCCGAAGGTGATCGGCGTCAGGGATTGCCCCGGGTCGACCTGCCAGGCGGCGACGAGCGATGCGACATCGACGCCGCGCCCGTTGCGGCCCGCGATGATGCGCGCCTTGCCGTCCTTCGTGACGGTGAAGCGCGCGTTGCGCGGCGCCTTCTCGCGCTTGCCGTAGACGCTCGAGAACCAGACCCGCAGCGGCCCCTGGGCGATCCGGAAGCTGATCGTGCGCTTGCCCGTCGCGAAGCCCGCCGAGCGACGGATCACGTCCTGCGGGACGCGGTTGACGTCGCCCTTCAGCTCCACGCGGTGGCGGGTCGACACGAACCTGCGCGCC
>JAURLF010000053.1 GCA_030831375.1 Gaiellales bacterium
GACCAGACGCTGTCGGAGACGGACCGGCTGAACCAGGACATCCGCGGCATCCTCGACGCGCAGACGGACGGCTGGGGCGTCGAGATCACCCTCGTCGAGCTGAAGGACATCCAGCTGCCCGAGTCGATGAAGCGCGCGATGGCCCGCGAGGCGGAGGCCGAGCGCGAGAAGCGCGCCAAGATCATCGCCGCCGAGGGCGAGCGGCTCGCCGCCGGCGAGCTCGCGATCGCCGCCGACGTGATGCTCGAGCACCCGCTGGCGCTGCAGCTGCGCAACCTGCAGACCCTGGTCGAGATCTCCGTCGACCAGAACTCGACGATCATCTTCCCGTCGCCGCTGATGAGCACCATCCAGGAGCTCGGGGCGTTCCTCAAGCGCGAGGGCGAGGCCGAGGGCGAGCTGACGGCGGCGCTGGCCAAGCTGCCGGCGGCGCTGCGGCCGACCGAGCCGCCCGCCGACGGCGCCTAGGCGCTACCCCGCGACGAGGTCGAACTCGATCGTGCGCTCGGCCTGATCCTGGCCCGGCGGGATCTCGGAGAACACGAGCGAACCGGCCTCGGCCGTCTCGACGAGGAACTCCCAGCGCTGCGTGGTGCCCGCGCCGGCCATGCCCTCGTTCTCCGCGGAGACGGGCAGGACCTCGTCGGACTCCTGCAGGAGGCCCGCCGGCACCTCGACCTCCCAGCGGTAGCCCGTGGAGGGGTTGACAGGCAGCTCGACGGCGAAGCGATCGCCCGCCGCGACCTCGATCTCGGTCCCCGCGTCCGTGTAGACGGGGATGTCGCCGCCCGTGCGCGGCAGCTCCTCCGCCCCGCCGCAGGCGGCGGCGACGAGCGCGAGGGGCACGAGCAGGGCGAGGAGGATCGTCAGGCGGCGCATGCCCGCAGCGTACCCCGGGCGCTACGCGTCGTCGCCGCCGTCCGCGTCGGCGAGCGCCTCCGCCTCCGCCTCGTCCAGGTCGACGGGCACCTCGACGGCGCCCTTGTCGTCCGCATCCCCGCCCACGACGGCGGCGGGGACATCCGCCTCGGCTGCGCCGTCGCCGGCCTCCTCCTCGGCCGGCACCAGCGCGCACGAGGAGACCCGGTCCTCCTCGCCCCGGATCCGCTGCACGCGGACCCCGGACGTGGAGCGGCCCATCGAGCGGACCTCGCCGACGCTCATGCGGGTGACGATGCCGCTGGCGGTGGTCACGATCAGGTCCTCCTCGCCGGTCACGCAGTGCGCGGCGACGAGCGGGCCCCGGTCGGCCTCGGCCTTCGCGGCGATGGTGCGCACGCCCTTGGCGCCGCGCCCGGTCTCGCGGTACTCCGCGATCGGCGTGCGCTTGCCGTATCCGCCCTCCGTGATCACGAGGACGTCGTCGTCGGGGCGCGGCACGCGCAGCGCGATCACCTCGTCGCCCTCCGCGAGCTTCATGCCGGTCACGCCCGCCGCGGAGCGGCCCATCGCGCGCACCTTGGCCTCCGGGAAGAGCGCCGCCTGGCCTCCTCGGGAGACGAGCAGGATGCGGTCCTCGCCGTCCGTCAGCCGCACGTCGACGAGCTCGTCGCCCTCGCGCAGGTTGATCGCGATGATGCCGTCGCTCTTGAGCACCGTGTTGTACGCCTGGAACTCGGTCTTCTTGACCACGCCGCGCTTGGTGCCGAAGACGAGGTAGCGACCCTCCGAGTAGTCGCGCGTCGTGAAGGCGGCCATCACCCGCTCGCCCTCGCGCAGCGGCAGCACGTTGACCAGGGCCCGACCGCGCGCCTCGCGCGTGCCGAGCGGCAGCGTGTACGCCTTCGCCCGGTAGACCTTGCCGAACGACGTGAAGAAGAGCACGAGGTCGTGGGTCGAGGCCGTGAACAGGTGCTCGATCCAGTCGTCCTCCTTCGTCTGCATGCCGCGGACGCCGACGCCGCCGCGGCGCTGCGCGCGGTACGTGTCCACGGGGACGCGCTTGACGTAGCCGCCGTTGGTGATGGTGACGACCATCTCCTCGTCCGCGATCAGCTCCTCGATGTCGATCTCGCCCTCGACCGCGCTGATCTCGGTGCGGCGGTCGTCGGCGAACTCTGCGGCGACCGCCTCGAGCTCCTCCACGATGACGTCGGAGACGCGCGCCTCGTCGGCGAGGATGCCGCGCAGCTCGGCGATCTTCGCGGTCAGCTCGGCGTGCTCGGCGCGGATCGCGTCCTGCTCGAGCCCGGTCAGCCGGCCGAGGCGGAGGTCGACGATCGCCTGCGCCTGCACCTCCGACATGCCGAACGTGGCCTGCAGGTTCTGGCGCGCCTCCTCCGGATCCTTCGAGTCGCGGATGAGCTGGATCACCGCATCGAGGTTGGAGAGCGCGATCAGGTAGCCGTCGAGGACGTGGCAGCGGCGCTCCGCCCGGTCGAGCTGGAACTTCGTGCGCCGCACGATCACGTCGCGCTGGTGCGCGATGTAGTGGCGCAGCATGTCCTGCAGGCCGAGGGTGCGCGGGACGCCCTCGACGAGGGAGACCATGTTGGCCCCGAACGTGACCTGCAGCTGGGTGTGCTTGTAGAGCTTGTTCAGGACGACGGTGGCGACGGCGTCCTTCTTCAGCTCGATCACGATCCGCATGCCCTCGTCCGACGAGTGGTCCTTGACGTCGGAGACCTCCGGGACGACCTTCTCGACGGCGAGCTCGGCGATCTTCGCGATCACGCCCTCGTCGCCGCCCTTCTTGACCGTGAACGGCAGCTCGGTGACGACGATCGCGCTGCGCCCGTTCGGCAGATCCTCGATGTCGGTGCGGGCGCGCAGGCGGATCTTGCCGCGGCCCGTGGCGTACGCCGCGCGGACGCCGGCGTGCCCCATGATCACGCCGCCGGTCGGGAAATCCGGACCGGGCATCAGCGCCATCAGCTCTTCGAGGCCGATGTCGGGGTTCCGGACCATCGCGATCGTGGCGCGCACGGCCTCGCCGAGATTGTGCGGCGGGATGTTGGTGGCCATGCCGACGGCGATGCCGGCCGAGCCGTTGACGAGCAGGTTCGGGAAGCGCGCCGGCAGGACCAGCGGCTGCTCGCGCGAGCCGTCGTAGTTCGGGCCGAAGTCGACGGTGTCCGCGTCGATGTCGCGCAACATCAGCGTGGCGACGCGCGACAGCCGGCACTCGGTGTAGCGCATGGCGGCGGCGGAGAAGCCGTCGACGTTGCCGAAGTTGCCCTGTCCGTCCACGAGGACCGCGCGCGACGAGAAGGGCTGCGCCATGCGCACGAGCGTGTCGTAGATCGCCTGATCGCCGTGCGGGTGGTACGTGCCCATCGTCTCGCCGACGACCTTCGCGCACTTCACGTGCGGCCGCCCCGGCTGCAGACCGAGCTCGTCCATCGCGTAGAGCACGCGCCGGTGGACGGGTTTGAGGCCGTCGCGCACGTCGGGCAGCGCGCGGCCCACGATCACGCTCATCGCGTAGTCGAGGTACGACGTGCGCATCTCGTCCGCGAGCTCGCGCGGCTCGGAGCCCCCGTACGGCTCCTCCACGGGTGCCTCGGGCTCAGACATCGATCCCCTGCGCGTCGCGGGCGTGCGCCTCGATGAACTCACGGCGCTCGTCGACCTGGTCGCCCATCAGGGTCACGAACAGCGCGTCCGCCTCCGCGGCGCTCTCCATCGTGACCTGCAGCAGCGTGCGGGTGGCGGGACTCATCGCCGTCTCGCGGAGCTGCTCGGCGTTCATCTCGCCGAGGCCCTTGAAGCGGCTGATCTCGAGGCCGTCCTTGCAGCCGTCGAAGATCGCCTGGCGCAGGGCGGCGTGCCCCGTCGCCTCGACCTCGCGACGGCCCTGGCGGACCGTGAACGGCCCGGGACCCACGAGCTCGACGAGCCGGTGGTGGCTCTGGCGGAGCGCCTGCTGGGCGGGGCCGCCGAACAGGCTCGGCGGCAGCGTGATCGTCTCGACGGCGCCCGACTTGCGCTCCGTGCGGCGCAGGAGCAGCGTCTGATCGGGATCGGTCGCGACGACCTCCACCGTCGACACCTCGTCGTCCGCCCCACCGCCTGCGAACCAGGCCGCGACGGCGTCCGGCTCGAGGTCGGCCGCGAGCAGCGCGGGATGCCGCACGAGCTCGGCGACGACCGCGCCGTGCGCCCCGCGGATGCGCGTGGTGGCGAGCTCCTGGTCGCGCAGCGCCCGGGCGAGCGTCCGGTACAGCTCGAGGTCCATGGCGATCGGTCCGCCCGGCCCCTCGACCTCGACCTGGCCGATGCGCTGCCCGACCGCGTATTCCTCGACCTCGGAGTCCTTCGAGAGGTACATCTGCTCCTTGCCGATCCGCACCCGGTAGAGCGGCGGCTGCGCGATGTACACGTAGCCCGCGTCGATCAGGGGCTGCATGTGCCGGTACAGGAACGTCAGGATCAGGGTGCGGATGTGCGCGCCGTCGACGTCGGCGTCCGTCATCAGCACGAGCTTGTGGTAGCGGGCCTTCTCCGTCTCGATGTCCTCGCCCGTGCCGATCCCCATCGCCGCCACCATCGCCTGGATCTCGGCGTTGCCGAAGACGCGGTCGATGCGCGCCTTCTCGACGTTGAGGATCTTCCCGCGCAGGGGCAGCACGGCCTGGAACTCGCGGTCGCGCGCGTCGACGGCGGTGCCGCCGGCGCTGTTGCCCTCGACGAGGTACAGCTCGGAGATCGACGGGTCGGTGCTGACGCAGTCCGTCAGCTTGCCGGGCAGGCCGCCCGAGCCGAACGCCGTCTTGCGGGCCGCCTCGCGGGCCTTGCGAGCCGCGGCGCGGGCGCGGGCTGCGGAGACGACCTTCTGCGCGATCGCCTTCGCCTCGGACGGGTGCTCCTCGAAGTACTCCGCAAGCGCGGTGTTCGTGGCGCTGTCGACGATGCCGCGGACATGGGTGTTGCCGAGCTTCGTCTTCGTCTGACCCTCGAACTGGGGCTCGGGGAGGCGCACCGAGATGACGGCGGCCAGACCCTCCGCGACATCCTCACCGGTCAGGTTCTCGTCCTTCTCCTTGAGCAGGCTCCCGGCGCGAGCGTAGCTGTTGACGACGCGCGTCACGGCGGTCCGGAAGCCGACCATGTGGCTGCCGCCCTCGTGGGTGTTGATCGCGTTCGCGAACGAGTAGATCGACGGCTGGTAGGTGGCGTTCCACTGCAGGGCGACGTCGACCTCGACGCCGGACTCCTCGTCGCGCGCCGAGACCGTCACCACGCCGGGGTGGACGACCTCGCGGCCGTGGTTCATGAACGCCACGTACTCGGCGATCCCGCCCTCGTAGCGCCACGTCTCGTCGGAGCCGTCGCCGCGCTCGTCGATCAGCCGCAGCGACAGGCCCGCGGTGAGGAACGCCATCTCGCGCATGCGCTGGGCGAGCGTGTCGCGGTCGAAGCGGGTGTCCTCGAAGATCTCCGCGTCCGGCAGGAACGTGATCTCGGTCCCGGTCGGTCCGTCCCACGCCTCGCCCTTGGCCAGCGCGGTCAGCGGCTCGCCGCGCGCGTAGTCCTGGCCGTGCACGAAGCCGTCGCGGCGCACCTCGATGTGCAGCCGCTCGGCGAGCGCGTTGACGACGGACACGCCGACGCCGTGCAGGCCGCCGGAGACCTTGTAGCCGCCGCCGCCGAACTTGCCGCCGGCGTGCAGCTTCGTCAGCACGACCTCGACGGCGGGCTTCTTCTCGGTCTTGTGCATGTCCACAGGGATGCCGCGGC
>JAURLF010000054.1 GCA_030831375.1 Gaiellales bacterium
CCATCGCGAGCGACGGCGCGCCCGCGACGCGCAGGAGCCCCGGCTCGGGAGGTGTCGCCGCGTCGATCGGGGACGGCGGGATGCGCACGGTCAGCGGATCGAAGGTCGACGAGCCGGCGGGCTCGGCGGCCGCACCGAGGCGCCCGCAGCCGGCGAGCGCCACGGCGGCCGCGACGGCGAGCAGGGCGAGCGCGAGGCGGCGAGGGCGTCCGGTTGGCACGCCCGAATCATGCCGCGACCCGGCCCGGTGCGCGGATCCGCCACACTTCGCCGTGATGGCCGCCACGGGCGACTTCTCCCTCACCGCCTCGCCGCAGCGGGAGCTGCCCATGGCCGTGCGCGGCGAGGGCTGCCGGATCTGGACGGCCGACGGGCGCGAGTACATCGACGCCTGCGGCGGGGCGATGGTGATGAGCCTCGGCCACGGCCACCCGCGCCTCGTCGAGGCCCTCAAGCGCCAGGCGGACCGGCTCACGTTCACGTACCGCTTCTCCTTCTCGAACGAGCCGATGGTGGAGCTCGCCGGCCTCCTGCGCGAGGTCTCGCCGATGCCGCGCTCGTGGGCGTTCTTCAACTCGTCGGGCTCGGAGTCCGTCGAGTCCGCGATCCACCTCGCCCTCATGCACCACCAGGCGCTCGGCCAGCCGCAGCGCACCCGCTTCGTGTCGCGCTGGCCGTCGTACCACGGCAGCACCGTCGGCGCCCTCGGGCTGTCCGGCACGGCCCGCCGCGCCCCCTTCGAGGCACTGCTCGACGAGGACGCCGTCGCGTACGCGCCGATGAGCGACATCCGCGCGGGCCGCAGCCCCGAGGAGGAGGCCGCCGTCGGCCTCGCCGAGCTCGAGGCGGCGATCATCGCGCGCGGCCCCGAGACGGTGGCCGGCGTGTTCCTCGAGCCGATCACGGGCGCCAGCGCCGCGGCGGTCGTCCCGCCCGACGGCTACCTGCAGGGCGTGCGCGACCTCTGCGACCGGCACGGCATCCTGATGATCTGCGACGAGACCATCACCGGCTTCGGGCGCACCGGCACCTGGTTCGCGGTCGAGCAGTGGGGCGTCGCACCCGACGTGATCACCTTCGCGAAGGGCGTCACGAGCGGCGTCGTGCCGTTCTCCGGGATGCTCGTCACGGGCGCCGTCGCCGACGTGCTGATGGCGAGCCCCGACGGCTTCCCCGTCGGTCACACCTTCTCCGGCTACCCGCTCGGCTGCGCCGTCGGCGCGGAGATGGTGCGCGTGATCCGCGACGAGGGCATCCTCGCGAACGCCGCCGAGCAGGGTGCGCGCCTGCGCGCCGGCCTCGACCGGATCGCCGGCGAGAGCCGGCACGTGGGCCAGGTTCGCGGCCTGGGGCTCCTCCAGGGCATCGAGCTCGTCGAGGACCGGGATGGCCTCGAGCCGCGGCCCGGAGCGGCCTTGCGGGTGGCCGAGGCGGCCCGCGAGCGGGGCCTGATGATCTACTGCTGCCCGACCGCGCTCGCAGGTCGCGTGATCCAATGCGTCATGCTTGCACCGCCGCTGAACATCGCGGCGCATGATGTGGACGAGATCCTCGACCGCCTGGAACCCGCGATAGGAGCAGCATGAGCGAGCCCGACGACCCCGCAGCCATGTACCGAGCCGCCGTGGACGTCGCGCTCACGGGCGACGTCGGCATGGCGCCGGACTTCGACCGGCACCTGCAGGAGGAGGTCTGGCGGCTCCTCTGCGTCGACCGCGACCGCCTGCTCACGTTCTGCCAGCGGACCGGGATCGTGGTCGGCAGGCTGACGACGCGCCAGACCCTGAAGAGCGACAAGCCGATCTTCGAGCTCGTGGTGCACGGCGACGACGCGGACACCGTCCGCCAGCTCGCCGGGCGCGACCGGCCGCTGCGCTGACCGGGCGGGCCGGGCGCGTACCATCCGCCTGTGCCCCGCCGGCCCGTCGTCATCAAGCTCGGCAGCTCCACGCTCGTCGACGAGCGCGGCCGGCTGCGCCGCAGCCGCCTCGACCGCATCGCCGGCGAGATCGGCGAGCTCACGGCGGAGGCGCCGATCTGCGTCGTCTCGTCGGGCGCGATCGCCCTCGGCCTCGGCCGGCTCGGGCGCGGCGACCGGCCCGCGGCCGTCGCGGACCTGCAGGCCGCGGCCGCGGTCGGCCAGGCGGTGCTGCAGCAGTCGTGGCAGCGCGCGCTCGGCCGCTCGGGGCGCATGACCGGCCAGGTGCTGCTCGCCGCCGGCGACTTCGAGCGCCGCGAGTCGTACCTGAACGCGCGCCACACGCTCGAGACGCTGCTCGCGTGGGGCATCACCCCGATCGTCAACGAGAACGACTCGACGGCCACCCAGGAGATCACGTTCGGCGACAACGACGCGCTCGCCGCGCAGGTCGCCGTGCTCCTCGGTGCGCGCCTGCTGGTGCTCCTGACGGACCAGGAGGGCCTGTACACGCGCGACCCGCGCCACCCGGACGCGGCGCTCGTGCGCGAGGTGCCCGACCGCTCCGCCCTCGAGGGCGTCGACACGGGCACGAAGGGGTCGCCGTGGGGCTCGGGCGGGATGCGCTCGAAGGTCGTCGCCGCGGAGATGGCCCGCGCCGGCGGCGCCGCCTGCGTGATCGCCAACGGGAGCCGCTCGGGCGCGATCCGCGCCGCCGTGGCCGGGGAGTCCGTCGGCACGCGCTTCCCGGCACGCGACCGCTCCGCCTCGTCGTACAAGCTGTGGCTGCGCTACGGCCTGCAGACGCCCGGACGGATCGAGATCGACGCGGGCGCGCGGCGCGCGCTCGCGACGGACGGCGCATCGCTCCTGCCCGTCGGCGTGCACGCCGTGCACGGGCGCTTCCAGGCCGGCGAGGGCGTCGAGGTGATCGGGCCCGACGGCGAGCCCGTGGCGCGCGGCATCGCCGAGCTGGGCCACACGGAGCTCAGGCGGCTGGCCGGGACCCGCGGCGGGGAGGTCGCCGTGCACCGCGACCGCCTCGTGCTCCTCGACGACTGAGTGGGCGGCCCGCCACCAGCCGATATCCTGCGGCCGATGGCCACGGCCTCCCATTCCCAGATCGGCCTGCGCGGCCGCGCAGCCGCACGCGCGCTCAGGGCGGCGCCGACCGCGCAGCGCGACGCCGCGCTCGCGGCGATCGCGGGCCGGCTCGAGGCGGGCGCGGACGCGATCCTCGCGGCCAACGCCGACGACGTCGCCCGCGCCGTCGCCGACGGCACCTCCGCGGCCCTCGTCGACCGCCTGACGCTCGACGCGGACCGCCTCGCGGCCCTCGCGGGGGCCGTCCGCGACGTGGCCCGCCTCGACGACCCCGTCGGCCGCGTCGTCGAGGACCGCGTGCTGTACAACGGCCTCGAGCTGTCGAAGGTGCGCGTGCCGATCGGCCGCGTGCTCGTCGTCTACGAGGCGCGTCCGAACGTGACGGTCGACGTGGCCGCGCTCTGCATCAAGTCGGGCAACGTCGCGCTCCTGCGCGGCTCGGCGTCGGCGCGGGCGACGAACGCGGCGCTCGCCGACGCGGTCCGCGGCGGCCTCGCCGAGGCGGGGCTCCCCGAGGACGCCGTGATCCCGGTCGAGGGGTCGCGCGAGGACCTCGGCGAGCTCGTGGCCGACGCGGGCGCGGCCGACATCGTCGTGCCGCGCGGCGGCGAGGCCCTGAAGGACTTCCTGCTCGAGCGCAGCCGCATCCCGGTGCTGGCGGCCGCGGGCGGCAACTGCCACGTCTACATCGACCGCGACGCCGACGCCGAGATGGCCGTCGCGATCGCGGTCAACGCGAAGGCGCAGCGGCCCGGGGTCTGCAACGCCGCCGAGACGCTGCTCGTTCACGCCGACCGCGTCGACCTGCTGCCGCCCGTCCTCGGAGCGCTGCGCGACGCCGGCGTCGAGCTGCGCGGCGACGAGCGGGC
>JAURLF010000055.1 GCA_030831375.1 Gaiellales bacterium
CTATGCGCGCGCCCGGGATGACGCTGTTCCGGATGCCCCTGCTCGTCTGGGCGAACCTCGCCACCTCCGCGCTCGTGGTCGCCGCGACCCCGTTCGTGGCCGGCGCGATGTTCATGGCGATGTTCGACCGCGAGATGGGCACGAACTTCTTCACCATCGCCGGCGGCGGCAGCGCGATCGCCTACCAGCACATCTTCTGGTTCTACTCCCATCCGGCGGTCTACATCATGGTGCTGCCCGGCTTCGGGATCATCAGCGAGGTGATCGCCACGCACGCGCGCAAGCCGGTCTTCGGCTACCGCGCGGTCGCCTTCTCGTCGGCCGGCATCGCCGTGCTCGGCTTCTCCGTCTGGGCGCACCATATGTTCGCCTCGGGCATGGCCAGCTGGCTGCGGGTGCCGATCATGTTCTCGACGCTCCTGATCGCCGTGCCGACCGGCATCAAGATCTTCTCCTGGCTGGGGACGTACTGGGATGGCGTCGTGCGGCTGACGACGGCGAACCTGTTCGCGCTCGGCTTCATCATCGCCTTCACCATCGGCGGGCTCTCCGGCGTGATGCTCGCCGTGGTCCCGTTCGACGTCTCGATCACGAACTCGTACTTCATCGTCGCCCACTTCCACTACGTGCTGTTCGGCGGATCGATCCTGACCATCTTCGCGGGCTTCTACCACTGGTTCCCGAAGGTCACCGGACGGATGTACAACGAGCGGCTCGGCCGCCTGCACTTCTGGATCGTGTTCGTCGCGCTCAACGTGACCTTCTTCCCGATGCACTACCAGGGCCTGATGGGCATGCCGCGCCGGGTCGCCGACTACGCGCCCGAGTTCGGCTGGAGCAACACCCTGATCTCCGTGGCGTCGTTCGTGCTCGGGGCCAGCACGCTGATCTTCGTCTACAACATGATCCACTCGGCGCGTCACGGGAAGCCCGCGGGTGCCAATCCGTGGGGCGGGCTCACCTTGGAGTGGATGCTCTCCTCCCCGCCCCCGGTGTTCAACTTCCCGGTCACACCGCGCGTCGTCGGCGGCCCCTACCGCTTCGGCGAGGAGGGGGCCAAGCACGCGGTCATCCCGGATGCCCAGCCGGCCGAGACGGAGAAGGTCGGCGCGTAGCGCCGGGCCCGGAGGACGAATCTGATGAGCGCTACCGTCGAGCACCAGGCCCCCGAGGTCCAGCCGTACCGGACGGGACTCAACCCCAACGTGATGGGGCTGATCATCTTCCTCGTCTCGGAGCTCGCGCTGTTCGGCGCGTTCTTCATGTACTACGGCCACATGCGCTTCATCGGCAAGGTCGACTATCCCGGGGCGTTCGAGATCCCGGCCGAGGCCACGTCGATCAACACGCTGATCCTCGTGTTGTCCTCGTTCACGGCCGAGCTCGCGCTGCTTGCGCTGCTGAAGCGGAACAACGCCGGTGTCTTCTTCTCGCTGCTCGTGACCTTCATCCTCGGCTCGATCTTCCTCGGCCTGCAGGTCCACGAGTACCAGATCGTCGGCTTCACACCGCAGGACACGGCCGTGGGTTCGATCTTCTTCGCGCTGACCGGCCTGCACGGGCTGCACGTCTTCGTCGGCCTCGTGCTGCTGCTCCTCGCGATGGTGCGCACGCTGACGAAGAAGTGGACACCCGAGAAGCACACCGGCCTGCTCGGGATCAGCGTGTACTGGCACTTCGTCGACATCGTGTGGGTGATCCTCTTCACGGTCGTCTACTGCCTGCCGGGCACGATCACCGCACCCGCCTAGTCCGGACGCCGGGGGTCTCGCGATGGTCCGTTGGATCGCGATCCACCTCCCCCACCTCGTCCCGCCCATAATCGCGTTCGCGCTCCTCGCGCGGCTCGCGGTCTGGGCCGCCGCCCAGCCGCCGTCCCACTACACAGACGACGAGGTCGAGGAGTGGAACCGGGTCCGCGAGGAGCAGCGGCGGCTGCGCAACCTGCCGGTGCGGGCGCGCACGGCCCGGTTCGGCCTCGTGGCGCTCGGCCCGCTGATCGTCGCCTTCATCAGCGGCCTGATGATCTACACGCTCAGCCTGCGCGGCGATCCGTCGCCCGACTGGCTCGTCTGGGGGCACGTGGCTACGGGCGCCTTCGGTCTGGCAGTCGTGACCCTCAAGAGCGTCGAGCTCGGCTGGCGGCGGATCCTCTCCCGCGTCCGTGCGACGCGACCACAGGACGCGATCGCCTCGATCACGATGCTGCTGCTCGGGGTCCCGATCGCGCTCACCGGGATCGCGATGCTGTTCCGCCCGTCAGGCGGCGACTTCACCGCCGTCGACTACCTGCACGTGATCACCGGCGTGTGGTGGGTCCTGATCGTGCAGTGGCACCTGTTCCGCTACCTGGGGCGCGCGCTGAGGGCCGTCTCGCGCGAGGAGACGGCGGCCGAGTCGCCGTCTTGACCGGCGCGGCGGGCCAAAGCCTCGACCACGAGGCGCTGCGTGACGCGCCGTGCGGCCTCGGCGTCGCCGGTTCGGGCGAGCACAACGGCCCACAGCTCGTCGAAGAGCGCGGGGACCCGCACCGCGGCCACGGACGAGCGCAGGAGCTCCTCGCCGGCACCGGTCCCGAGCTCCCGGGCGGCGAGCGTCAGGAGACAGCCATCGCCGTCGTCGGCGCCCCACGCGCCGCCGACGAGTCGGTCGCGGTCGCGCTCCAGCGCCCGCGCCATCCCCTCGAGGATCGGCGCGTCGAGGCCGCCGAGGGCGGCCCGCAGGTCGTCGCGCACGGCGGCCTCCCGGCGTTCGAGCGTGGTCCCCACGGGCCAATGGTAGCCTGCCGCCGTGCCCGGCCTGATGTCCCCCATGCGCGCGCTCGTCCTCGGCGCCATCGGGCTGCTCTGCCAGGTGGTGGCGCTCCTTCCGCCCGTCGACGACGCGGTCGAGACGAACGCGGCGATCCACTACCTCCAGCACGGCATCATCTTCGCCGGCGGCGTCTGCATGGGCATCGCGCTGCGGGACCTCCTGCTGATGAGTCGGCGGGCCTGAGCGCGCACTCCGACCACGACGGGTCGGATACGATGCCTCGTGTGAAGCCGAGCCGTTCGCAGAGCCATCGCGATGGCCGCTGAGCCCGTAGCCGCCCCTCAGCGGCCCTCCGTCGCGCTCGACTACTTCGAGCTCACGAAGCCGCGGATCATGATCCTGCTCCTGATCACGATGGTCGGGGCGATGGTCTGGGCCGCGGACGGCCTGCCCCCGCTCTGGCTCCTCGCCGCCGCCCTGCTCGGGATGGGCCTCTGCTCCGGCGGAGCGAGCGCGATCAATCACGCGCTCGACCGCGATCTCGACGTCCGCATGGAGCGCACCCGTGAGCGCCCCGTCGCAGCCGGCCGGCTCGAGCCGCGGCCCGCGATCATCTTCGGGGTCGTCCTGATCGCGCTCGGCACGCTCGCCCTGCTGGTCCTGACCACGCCGCTGGCGGCGGCGCTCGCCCTCGGCGGCGCCCTCTTCTACGTCCTCGTCTACACGATGGTGCTCAAGCGCCGCACGCCGCAGAACATCGTCATCGGCGGCGCCGCCGGGGCGATGCCGCCGCTCGTCGGCTGGGCGGCCGTGACGGGCTCCGTGGCGTGGGCGCCCGTGATCCTGTTCGGGGTCATCTTCCTGTGGACCCCGCCCCACTTCTGGGCGCTGGCCCTGGTCAAGCAGGACGAGTACGAGAGCGCGGGCGTGCCGATGCTGCCGAACGTGCGTGGCGTGCACGCCACCACCGTCCAGATCGTCGCCTACACGGTGATCCTGCTCGCGTTCTCGCTCCTGCCCGTGCCACTGGCCTGGCTCGGCGCGACCGGCGAGGTGCTCGGCCCGATCTACGGCGTGATCGCGCTCCTCCTCGGTCTGCGCTTCCTGCAGCTCGCGGTGCGCCTGCACCGCGCGGCCGGCGATCTCGACGTCGCGCGCGAGGTGTTCCGCTTCTCGCTCCTGTACCTCGCGGGCATCTTCTTCGCGATGGCCCTCGATCGCGTCCTCCTGGGCTGACGCGGCGTGGCTGCGCGCCCCGTCTCGTCGCGCCGCCTGACGGCGCTGATCTCGGCCCTGATCTTTCTCGACATGATCACGTGGCTGGCGGCGATCCCGCTGATCCCCGTCTGGCAGGACGAGTTCGGCCTTTCGGACGACCAGGCCGGCGTCGTGCTCGCCATCTACAGCCTGACGGTGCTCCTGTTCGCGATCCCCAGCGGCTACCTCGCCGACCGCATCGGCGCCCGCCGCCTGACCCTGATCGGCGCGGTCCTGTTCGTGGCCGCGGCGCCCGCGATCGCCTTCGTGGGGTCGTTCGAGGCGCTGCTCGCGGTGCGTGTCCTCCAGGGTGCCTGCTCGGCGGTGACGTGGTCCGCCGGCCTCGCCTGGCTCGCGGCCGCCGTCGAGCCCTCGTACCGCCTCCGCGGGCTGGCGACTGCGAACGCGTCCGCGACCGTCGCCACCATCGGCGGGCCGCTGTTCGGAGGGCCGATCGTGGCGCTCGTCGGCATCGAGGCGGCCTTCGTGGCGCTCGGCGTGCTCGTGCTGGTCGTGATCGGCTGGGCCCTCGTCGAGCCCGGTGGCGCGGCCGGTCCGCGTGCGCATGAGGAGCGCCAGGGACCGTTTGTCGCGCTGGTCCACGCGCGCCGCCCCGGCACACTGCAGATGAGCTTCGTCGCGATCGCCTTCGTGTCCCTGATGATGGCGGCGCTCCAGCTGCTCGCTCCCCTCTACTTCGACCAGGAGGGCTGGTCGTCGTCGGCGATCGGCTGGGCGTTCACGGTCGGCAGCGTGCTGAGCGTGCTCGCGATCATCACCGTGGGCAAGACCGGTGGTCGCTTCGACGGGGCCCGCGCCCTGATCGCACTCACCCTCGTGTGCAGCGGCCTGATCGGCTTGCTGCTCGTGCCGGCGGGCGTCTGGTGGTACGCGGCGGTGCTCGTCGTCGTGACCGGCGTGGCGGCGCCGATCTTCACCATCGCCTACGCGGTCTGCGCCGAGGGCGCGCGCGCGGCCGGGATCGGGGAGGGCGCGGCGTTCGGGATGCTGAACGCGGTCTGGGCGGTGGGCGCCGTGATCTCGCCGGTGGTCAGCGGGCTGGTGGCCGAGGGCGGGGTGTCGTGGGTCGCGTACGTCCTCGTCGCCCTGCTCGCCCTCGGCGCCGCTGGGCTGCTCGGGCGATCGCGCCGCCAGCTGGCCGTCGCCGGCTGAGTGCCCGGTAGGATCCGCCTGTGAGCGCGCGTGTCCGAGCAGCGGCCGGCGCCGCGCGGCTGGCCGGAGCGCTGTCGCGCCTGACCGGGCGCGGCGGCGGCACAACCATGCCCGGCCACGTCCTCCTGCGCCTCGCGCCGGCCGCCCTCCCCGAGCTCGCGGCCGGGCTGGGCGACGGCATCGCCCTGATCAGCGCCACGAATGGCAAGACGACGACGGCGGCCATGCTCACCGCCATCCTCGAGCCCGACGTGCCCGTATGCCGCAACGTCTCGGGTGCGAACCTGTTGAGCGGCGTCGCTGCCACCCTCGTGCACCGTTCCGCTGACGCCCGCATCGGCGTGCTGGAGGTCGACGAGGCCGCCCTGCCCGCGGTCGGGAGCGCTGTCGGTCCGCGCGTGATCGCCCTCGGGAACCTGTTCCGCGACCAGCTGGACCGCCACGGCGAGTTGGAGATGGTGGCGGACCGCTGGCGCGCGATGGTGCGGGAGCTGCCGCCCTCCACCTCCCTCGTGCTCGGCGCGGACGACCCCGTCGTCGACGCCCTCGGTGATGGCCGGACAGCCGTCGTGCGCTACGGGCTCGACGATCCGACCGCCGGCCGGGACGCGCCGGATGCCGCCGCCGACTCGACGCACTGCGTGCGCTGTGGCACCGCGTACGCCTACCGCGCCTCCTACGTCGGACACCTCGGCGACTACGCCTGCCCGAACGGCGACCACGCGCGCGGCCGCCTCGACTTCGCGGCCCGCGACGTCCGCTCCGAGGGGACGGCCGGCACGGCGTTCCGGCTCGACGCGCCGGACGGCTCGCATGAGGTGCGGCTGCCCGTGCCGGGGCTCTACAACGTCGAAAACGCGCTGGCCGCGATCGCCACCGCGCACGTGCTCGGCGTCACCCCCGCTCGCGCCGTGGCGCGCCTTGCCGGGTTCAGCGCCGCCTTCGGGCGCTTCGAGCGGCTCTCCGTCGACGGGCGCGAGGCCGTCCTCGTGCTGTTCAAGAACCCGACGGGCGCCAACGAGGCGCTGCGCGCCATCCAGTCGGATCTGGCCGGGAGCCACGTCGTGCTGGCCCTCAACGACCGCATCGCCGACGGTCGGGACGTCAGCTGGATCTGGGACATCGACGTCGAGGGCTCCCTCGAGGGTGCCGTGGGCGTGATCTGCGCAGGCTCGCGCGCCGCGGACCTCGCGGTCCGCCTGCGCTACGCCGACGTCGACCCGCGTCTGATCGACGTTCGCGCGGCCCCCGAGGCGGCGTTCGACGTCGCCGTCGCCGAACAGCCACCCGGCGGGCGGGTCTACGTGCTGGCCACGTACACCGCGATGCTCGACCTGCACCGGGCGCTCGCCGACCGCGGGCTGACCCGCCGCTTCTGGGAGGAGGCGCCGTGAGCCTGCGCATCGTGCCCGTGTACCCGGAGCTCCTCTCGATCTACGCGGACCGCGGCAACGTGCGCGTGCTCGAGCAGCGCGCCCGCTGGCGGGACATCAACGTCGCCGTCTCCCCCCTTCCCCTCGGTGCCGACCTCGACCCGGCGGAGGCCGACGCGATCCTGATCGGCGGCGGGCAGGACCGAGACCAGGCCCTCGTGGCGGAGGCGCTGCGGCAGCAGGTGCCGGCGCTGCGCTCCGCGATCGCCGATGGCGTGCCCGTGCTCGCGGTCTGCGGCGGCTACCAGCTGCTGGGACACGCCTATCGCGACCAGTCGGGTCGGATGACGCCCGGCACTGGGCTCGTCGATCTGGAGACCGTCGCCGGGCCCGATCGGCTGATCGGCAACGTGCTCGTGGAGGTCGAGGTCGAGGGGCGTGTGGAGCGGCTCGTGGGCTTCGAGAACCACGCGGGCCGGACCACGCTCGGCCCGGACGTCGCGCCGCTGGGACGGGTGCTCGCGGGCGCCGGCAACGACGCCGTCTCGGGCGCGGAGGGATGCCGTGTCGGACGCGTTATCGGTACCTACGTCCATGGCCCGCTGCTGCCGAAGAACCCGTGGCTCGCGGACCTCGTGCTCGGGTGGGCGTGCGAGCATCGCGGGCTGCCGGTTCCGCTCCAGCCCCTCGACGACCGCCTCGAGCAGGTCGCGGCCGAGGCCGCCGCCCGTCTCGCGCTGGACGAGCGCCGCTAGGAGACCCACATGCGGCCGAGCGACACGAAGGGGTCGCCCGCACGGTAGGCGCGCAGGTAGTCGTGGATCGGCGGGCGCAGCTCGATCTCCGCGAGGGACTCCCGATCGACGAGCGCATGGCCGAGCACCGCGTCGTCGGCGGAGACGAGCCGTTCCAGCGCCGCCGGCTCCACCTCGACCGCGAAGATCATGTGCAGGATGTGGCGGCCGCCCGGGGCGTCGGGTGGCGGGATCGTCTCCACGAGGGCGATCGGGCCGCTGATCGCCGACTCCCCCCAGCCGCACTCCTCGGCGAGCTCGCGGCGCAGCGCGTCGACGAGCTCCTCCCCCTCCTCCACCCCGCCGCCGGGCAGCAGCCAGTAGCTCCGCCCCGCCTTCTCCTGACGCACGAGCAGGACGCGCCCGCCGTTGACGATGAGTCCGGCCACGCGGATGCGGGGGCCCGGGGTCACGCCGTGGTCCCGGTCGATCCGAAGCCCCCCGACCCGCGCTGCGACTCCGGCAGCGTCGCGGTCTCCGCGAACGCCACCGGCGGCAGGTCGATCACGACGAGCTGCGCGATGCGGTCCCCGGGCTCGACGCGGAGCTCGGCCGTCGCATCATGGTTGACGAGGACGACCTTGACCTCGCCGCGGTAGCCGGCGTCGATCAGCCCGGGTGCGTTGAGGACCGTGGCGCCGTCGCGCAGGGCGAGGCCGGAGCGCGGTACGACGAGTCCCGCGGTGCCCTCCGGCAGCGCCATCGCGAAGCCGCACCCGACCGCGACGCGCGCGCCCGGGAGGATGCGGGCGGACTCGACGGCGTGCAGGTCGAAGCCCGCATCGTCCGGATGGGCCCGCGCGGGGACCCGCGCGTCCGGATGCAGGCGCTGGAAGGCGATGGTCCTCATGCGCCGCTTGAGACCCCCGCGTCGACCCGAAAGCGTGCGTACCGGTCGCGTTCGGCCGCAGGCAGTCGCGCGATGACGCGGACGCCATCGGCGGTGTCCTCGCGGTGCGAGATCGGCGCGCCCAGGGCGTACAGCGCGGACAGGGTGGCGCCATCGGCGTAGGGCACGAGCAGCTCCACGGGCTCGAACCGCCCGGCGAAGTGCTCCGCGATCGCGATCTCGAGCTCCTCCAGCCCCTCGCGTGTGTGGGCGGAGACCTGGATCGCGTCGGGAAGCCGATTCCGGAGTCGCTCCCGATCCTGCACGGACACGAGGTCGACCTTGTTGAGGACGACGATCCGCGGGATCTCGACCGCGCCGATCTGCACGAGGACGTCGTCGACGCTGCGCATCTGCACGTCGCGCTCCTCCTCGTCGAGCGAGGCGTCGACGACGTGCAGCACGAGGTCGCCGGCCAGCGTTTCCTCGAGTGTCGAGGCGAACGCCTCGACGAGGCCGTGCGGGAGCTTGCGGATGAAGCCGACCGTATCGGTCACGGTGTAGTCCCGGCCGACGTGGGTGAAGCGACGCGTCGTCGGGTCGAGCGTCTCGAAGAGGCGGTTGCGGCTGGACACCTCGGCGCCGGTGAGGGCGTTGAGGAGGCTCGACTTGCCGACGTTGGTATAGCCGGCGAGGGCGACGGTCGGGACCGCGCCCTCCATGCGGCGCTTGCGCTGCAGCCGGCGCCGCTTGCCCGTCTCCCGCAGCCGCCGTCGGAGGAGCGTGATGCGGTCGCGCGCGAGCCGGCGGTCCGTCTCCAGCTGCGACTCGCCCGGACCGCGGGTGCCGACTCCGCCGCCGAGGCGCTCGAGGTGCTGCCACATGCCGCGCATGCGCGGCAGCTGGTACTCGAGCTGCGCCAGCTCGACCTGCAGCTTGCCCTCCGCGGTGTGCGCGTGCGCGGCGAAGATGTCGAGGATCAGCGCTGTGCGGTCGATCACGCGGATCTTGAAGCGGTTCTCGAGAAAGCGCTGCTGCGACGGCGTCAGCTCGTCGTCGACGACGAGGACCTCCGCCTTCGTGGCCTCGATCTCCTCGCCGAGCTCGTCGACCTTGCCGGACCCCAGGTAGGTGCGCTGCTCGGGCTGGTCGCGGCGCTGGACGAGCTCGCCGACCGGATCGCACTGGGCGGTGGCGAGAAGCTCGCGCAGCTCGGCGAGATCGGCTTCGATGCGCTGCCCCGGACGGGCGACGGCGGCGATGTACGCGCGCTCGGGCTCATCGTCCGCGATGTGATGAAACCCGTCTCCCACGTGGACGGAGTCTACTCCGCCCCGCTGGTCAGAGGATCGCGCCGATCCGCTGCACGGCCTCGGCGATGCGCTCCTCCGGCACGGTCAGGGCCATTCGCACGAAGCCCTCCCCGGCCGCACCGTACGCCGCGCCCGGGGTGACCACGACGCGGGCGCCCTCGAAGACGCGCTCGGAGAATCCGAGCGACGTCTCGCCATCGGGCACGGGCACCCATAGGTACATACCGCCCTTCGGCGGGTCGACCGGCAGTCCGATTGCGGCGAGCGCGGCGCAGGCGAGGTCACGGCGCGCCCGGTACGCGACCCGCGGCGGGCCATCGAGACCGTCCGCGTCCAGCATCCAGGCGGCCGTGCGCTGCAGCGCGGGAAACATCCCCGCGTCGACCTGCGTCTTGAGCCGGTGCAGGACCTCGATCGCCTCGGGTGCGCCGACGGCGAAGGCGATCCGCCAGCCCGGGACCGAGAACGTCTTCGAGAGCGAGAGAATCTCGATTCCGGTC
>JAURLF010000056.1 GCA_030831375.1 Gaiellales bacterium
CGCCGCCGCCGCGGTCACGCCGGACGGCCAGTACGGCAGCGCGCGCGCGGCGAGGGCGCCCGCCTGGCGCTCGGCCCCCGACGGAGCGCGCTCCTCGCGCTCGGCGTCGTCGCGTCGCTCGCGCGGGTCAGGGACGGCGCGCAGCCAGCGCTCGCGCAGGTTGATGCGGGTGTCGGGCAGCGGCACCGGCACGCGCACCGACGGGTCGTCGTCGCGCTCCCCGCGCTCGATCGCAATCGCCCCGCGCAGGAGCGCGTCGCGCAGCTGGCCCGGCACGGGCCGGCGCTGGTCGTCCGGGTCGAGGGCGCGGTCGATCATGCGCGTCGCGACGCGCGGCAGGTCGGGCCGCTCCGCCTCCAGAGACACGCGCAGCGAGCGGTGCTTCTCGGCGAGCTCGACGGGGCTCTTCGAGCGGTACGGGTTGCGCCGCGTCAGCGCCTCGTACGCGACGAGCGCGGCCGCCCACACGTCGACGGCGGCCGTCTGCAGCTCTCCGCGCACCTGCTCGGGTGCCATGTACGAGAGCGTGCCGAGCAGGCTCTCGTCGACGGTCGCGTCGGGGCTGTCGATCAGCGCGATGCCGAAGTCCGTCAGCTTCAGGATGCCGTCCTCGCGCAGCAGGATGTTGCCCGGCTTGACGTCGCGGTGGACGACGCCACGGGCGTGCGCGTGCTCGAGGGCATCGCAGACGGCGGCGACCGCGCGCAGGATCTCGGACTGCTCGAGGCGCTTCTCCTTGAGCACCACCGACAGATCGCTGCCGCGCACGAGCTCGAAGGCGACGAAGACGTAGTGCTCATCCTCGACGCTGCCGAGCAGCCGCACGATCGCGCCGTGGTCGAGGGAGCCGGCGGCGCGCATCTCCCGCCGCGCGCGCCGGCGCAGCTTCTCCTCCGCCGGGATCGCCTTCAGGGCGACGCGATCACCGGTCGCGATGTCCTCGGCCTCGAAGACGGTCGCGCTGCCGCCGATGCCGATCGTCTCGATGATCCGGTAGCGCTCGGCGACGACGCCCTCGGGGAAGAGCGGGGGGACCCCCTGCGGCGCGCTGTGGAGCGGGCGCACCGTCATGCCGGGAAGCGGCCGTTCCGCGCAGGAGCGAGTGATAATGTGGCGAAACGGGATTCCCGCACGGCTTTCCGTACGCCGCCCATGCCTGCATTCCTCTCCTTCTTCGACGACGAGCACGACGAGGCCCCGCCGGAGCGCGAGACGCGCCGGCGCGCGTCGACGCCGAGCGGCCAGCGAGGCAAGGGACCGCAGCGGCTGCTCGTCCTCGCCGTCGGCGTTCTGATCGTGCTGGTTGCCGGCTACTTCCTCGTGCAGCGCTGTCAGCGCGACCGCGAGGTCTCCGCCTACCAGAGCTACGTGCAGCAGGCGAACGAGGTCGCAAAGGCCTCCGCCACCGTCGGCTCCGAGTTCTCCGCCGCGATCCTCACGGCCGGCCAGACCCCGGATGGCCTCAACCAGGCGCTGACGCGGCAGATCCAGGCGCAGCAGCAGGCGGTCCGCAACGCGCAGACGATCGAGGCGCCCGACGGCACGAAGGCGTACCAGCCGTTCCTCGTGCAGTCGATGCAGTATCGCGTCAGCGGCCTGCAGGGCACGCAGAAGGCCCTGCAGTCGGCGTTCGACGCGGCGGGCACCACGGGTCAGGTGCCGCTCGAGCAGGCCGCCGCCGTCGCCGCGACGTTCCAGCGGCTGGTTGCGTCCGACGTCGTCTACACGGACTCGTACCAGGACCCCGTCAAGGGCGCCCTCGCGGAGCGCTCGGTCAACGCAACCGTCGAGAACTCCCAGTTCGTCGACCCGAAGCTGATCGAGTTCGCCGCGCCGCAGCGCATGCAGTCGATCCTGAACGCGCTCCTCGGCGGTGTGCCCGTGGACAACGGCGGCGAGGACGGCGGCGGGACGGCCGACGGCCAGTTGCACGGCACGACGCTGATCTCCACCGTCTTTGCCGCGGGCGATATCCAGCTCGACCCGTCGATCGTCAACGAGGTCGACAGCGCGAACAACATGGCCTTCGCCGTCACCGTGCAGAACTCGGGCGATGCCACCGAGGTCGCGATCAAGATCAACGTCACGCTGCGCGCGAAGGGCATGGATGACCGCACGCTCCCGACGGGCGAGATCACCACGCTCGACCCGGGCGCCGAGGGCACCGTCGAGATCCCGTTCGGCCTCTCCGACATCGTCTTCGACGACGTCGTCACCGCGAAGGTGACGGTGGAGAAGGTGCCGGGCGAGGAGAACGTCGACAACAACATCGGCGTCTACGAGATCCAGTTCCGACTCAAGCCCGCCTAGGGACCGCGGTCCGGTGACCGTCGAGAGCGAAGCGGCCGTCGCGCTCGCCGTCGGCGCCGCCGGCGTCATCCTGGCCCTCGCCGCGCTCGTCCTCGCGCTGCGCACGGCGCGCTGGGCGGGGCGCCTGCGCCGAGCCGAGCAGGCGCTGCTCGACGGCGAGCCCGTCGACCTCGTCGAGTTCGCCGTCGGGATGCAGGCGCGGATGGAGCGGCTCGAGGACGACGGCGCGAAGCTCCGCCACGAGGTCGTGTCCGCGCTCGGCCAGCTCGACGTGCTCCTGCGGCGCCGCGCGATCGTGCGCTACGACGCCACCGCCGACGACGAGGGTCGCCGCTCGAGCTCGCTGGCCCTGCTCGACCGCAACGGCTCCGGCATCGTGATCAGCGCCGTCCACGCGGGCGCGACGACGAGCATCTTCGTGAAGGACGTGCTGCGCGGCGGGGCCGGCTCGATCGCGCTGACGCCCGAGGAGGAGCAGGCGATCGCGATCGCGCTGCGCTGAGGGCGCCTGCTACCCTCGGCCGGGAGATGGCCGGCACCGTGCTCGTGCTCAACGCGACGTACGAGCCCCTCAACGTGACCAGCGTCTGGCGGGCCTGCAGCCTGATCCTCTCGCGCAAGGCGGAGGTCCTCGAGGCCCTGCCGGATCGCCTGATCCGCTCGCCGTCGACGGAGCTGCCGCACCCCGTGGTGATCCGCCTGGTCACCTACGTCAAGGTGCCGCGCTTCACGGCGCGGCGGATAACCCGCCGCGCGCTGTTCGCCCGCGACGGCCACCGCTGCCAGTACTGCGGGAGCGGCTCGCGACTGACCCTCGACCACGTGGTGCCGCGCTCGCGCGGCGGCGCCTCGTCGTGGGAGAACGTCGCCACCGCCTGTGCCCCGTGCAACCTGCGCAAGGGCGACCGCCTGCCGCACGAGGCGGGCATGCCGCTGGCGCGGGCCCCGCGCGCTCCGCATCCCGACCTCTACCTGACGCTCGGCACCGTCGCGATCCCGGCCGTCTGGCGCCCGTACCTGCCGGCCGCCGCGTCCGGCCGCGAGGCGGCGGGCGGGCTGCAGCTCGCGGCCTGAGGCGCCGCCGGGCCGCCCGCCGGCCCGTGCTACCGTCGCCGCGTCCCATGCGCGAGCCCGCCCTCGATCCCGCTGAGCGCGCCGCCCGCCATCTCGGCCTGCTGTCCGAGACGGTCGAGGCGGTCACGAGCTCGCTCGACCTCGCCGAGGTCACAGATGCGGTGGCGGTGGCGGTGGCGCGCGCGTTCGGGACGGACGCGTGCTTCGTCTACGCATACGACGAGCCGTCGAACGACCTCGTCCTGCAGGCCGTCCACGGCACGCACGTCGAGGCCACTGCCGGCCCGCCGCGGATGCAGGTCGGGGAGGGCCTGACGGGCTGGGCGGCCGCGACGCGCGAGCCGGTCGCGATCGCCGCCGACGCGCACCTCGACCCGCGCTTCAAGGAGTTCCCGAACCTGCCGGAGCGGCGCTTCCAGAGCCTGCTCGCCGTGCCGATTCTGGACCGCCGCGAGCGCCTCGCCGGTGCGATGAACGTGCGCACCGTGATGCCGCGCGAGTACCACCCCGACGAGATCGAGCTGCTCGAGACGATCGCGCGGCAGGTCGCGCAGGCGATCGAGAACGCGCGTCTGTATGAGCGCTCGCAGCGGCGCGTCGCCGAGCTCGAGGCGCTCGGCAGCATCTCGCAGGCCGTCGCCGAGTCGCTCTACCTCGAGGAGGCGCTCGCGCACATCGCCGAGGCCGCCGAGCGGGCCGCCCACGCCGAGGTCTGCGCCCTCGTGGTCGACGGCCCCGACGACGGCGAGGCCGTCGCGCGGCGCTCATCGGCGGCGGGCCCCGACGACCATGAGCTCGCCTCGCTCGGCGCGCGCGCGCCCGTCGACGAGCCCGGCATCCTCGCCGTGCCGCTGCTCTGGAAGACGCGCCGGCTCGGCGCGCTCGTCGCGACCACGCCCGGCCGCCGCCCGTTCACGCCGGAGGAGCGGATGCTGCTCGGCAGCGTCGCGAACCAGGCCGCCGCCGCCGTCGAGTCGAGCCGCGGCGTGATGCGCGGCATCGTCGCCCAGGAGATCCACCACCGCGTCAAGAACAACCTGCAGACCGTCGCATCGCTCCTGCGCCTGCGCGCCTCGGGTCCCGATCCGCAGCGCGCCCTCGACGAGTCCGTCGACCGCATCCTCTCGATCGCGGAGGTGCACGACCTGCTGACCGCGAGCCGCGAGGGCGACGTCGACCTCGCCGACCTGATCCGCCGTGTCGCGGCGATGCTCGGGCACGGCCTCGGCGCCCTGCCCGCC
>JAURLF010000057.1 GCA_030831375.1 Gaiellales bacterium
CGAGCACCACCACCTCGCGGAACGGCATCGAGAGCTCCGAGAGGGCGTCGAGGACGGGGCCGGGCGAGAGCCGCTCGACGAGCAGGTCGACGTCGGCGATCGGGTCGCCACCGAGGCGCTCGTACAGGTAGTAGTCGTCCGCCTCGAGCCCGAGCTGCTCGGGCGTGCGCCGCTGCTTGCGCGCGTTGTCGATCGCGAGGTTGTGCAGGATGCGCAGGAGCCAGGCGCGCATGTTGGTGCCGGGCTCGTACGAGCGCCACGAGCGGAACGCGCGCGCGTAGGCCTCCTGCACGAGGTCCTCGGCGGCCTGGTGGTCGCGCGTCAGCCGGCGCGCGACGCGCCAGACGTCGTCGGCGAGGGCGAGCGCCTGCTCGTCGAAGACGACGCGCGCCGGATCGGGGGCGTCGTCACCGGCCACGCCGCGAGCGTACCAGCCCGCGGGTCGCGGCCTCTCGGGGCAGCAGGTCTCCACGCCCCACCCAACGCGCGCGGGGGCGCCCGCATTCCGCCCGGGTCGGCGATACTGCGGGCGTGCGCCGCCTCCTGAGCCGCATCACGGGCCCGAACGCGTTCCGGCCGCTGGTCCTCCTCGCCGTCGCCGTCGTCTACCTGAACATCGTCTCGGGGGCGCTCGTGCGCGTGACCGGGTCGGGCCTCGGCTGCCCGGACTGGCCGCTGTGCAACGGCAAGGCGACGCCGCCCTTCCACTTCCACGGCCTGATCGAGTTCTCGAACCGCGTGCTCGCGCTCGCCGTGATCGTGATCGCGGTCCTGCTCGCCGTGTCCGCATGGCGGGCCGGGATGCGGCGCACGCACCGCTGGCGCTTCCGCGCCGCGGTGGCGATCGGCGTCGGCACGTTCCTGCAGGCGCCGCTCGGCGGCGTGACCGTGCTCGTCGATCTGCACCCCCTGTCGGTGATGTCGCACTTCCTGCTCGCGCTGGTCGTGCTCGTGATCGCGATCGCGCTCGCGCTCGAGGAGTTCGAGGTGGCGGCGTCGTGGCCCGAGCGGCCGCCACGCTGGGTCCCCGTCGGCGGCGTCGTGGTCGCGGTCTGGGCGTGGCTCGTGATCCTCTCCGGCGCCGTCGTGACGATGTCGGGCACGCACCCGGGCAGCGAGGGCGTGCCGCGGCTCTGGAACCTCCTCGACGCCGCCTACCTGCACGTGCGCGTCGCCGCCTCCTTCACGATCGTGATCGCGGTCTTCCTGCTCCTGCTCGCGTTCGCGGTGCGCACGCCGCGCGCCGTGCAGCGGCTCGCGTGGCTGCTCGTGATCGTGGTAGGCCTGCAGATCGTCGTCGGCGAGCTGCAGTGGCGCTCGCAGCTGCCGTGGTGGATGGTGCTGATCCACGTCGCGTTCGGGGCGCTCGCCCTCGGCGCCGCCGCCGCGTTCGGCTGGGTGCTGGCCGTCTCCCGACGGCCCGCCCGCCGTCTGCGATGATGGGAGCCCGGTGGACGGCATCCTGATCCCGGCCGCGGGCCTATGCGCGGCGCTCGGCGTCGCCCTGCTCTTGGTCACCGGCCGCACCCCGCTGCGCGTCGCGGGCGTGGTCCTCGCCGCCGCCGGCGGGCTGCCGCTCGCGCTGTCGCGCACCTCCCTCGTCGACGACCTCGGCGACCGGCCCGTCGTGCTCGGCGTCGGCCTGGTCGCAGGGGTGGTGGCGATCGCCGTGCTGACGCTCATGTTCGGGCGCTGGCCGTGGCTCGTGCCGGTCGTGGCGCTGGTGATCGGGCTGCGCATCCCGCTGCAGGAGCATCCGAGCCCGGCCGAGCACCTCGTGCCCCTCTACGCCGTCCTCGCCGCGGGCCTGATCGCGCTGCTCGCGCGCGGGCTGCGCGGCGACGAGGCCCCGAACCGCCTCGGCTACGTCGGCTGGGCGCTCGCCGCGTACGTCCTCATCGCCTCCGCGAGCCTGCTCTGGACCGCCGACGTCGACGCGACCGCCTACGCCCTCGCCGCCTTCACGCTGCCGCTCGGCCTGCTCGCCGCCCTGACCGGGACGCTGCCGCCCGCGCCGCCCCTGACGCGCGCCCTGCCGTGGGTCCTGATCACGGGCGCCGTCGTGCTCGCGCTCGTCGCGCTCTGGCAGGTCGACCAGCGCGAGATCTTCTGGAACGAGAAGCTGATGCGCACGAACGCCTACGGCGGGTTCTTCCGGGCCAACTCGCTGCTCTTCGACCCGAGCCTGTTGGACGCGTCGAGGCGCTCGCGCTCGTCACGATCGTCGGCATCCTCGCGCTCGCCCGGCCGCGCCGGCTGTCCCTGCTCGCCGCCGCGGCCGCCGTGCCGATCTTCGCCGGGCTCGCCGTGTCCTACTCGCAGTCGTCGCTCCTCGCCCTGTCGGCCGGCCTGCTCGTGATCCTCTGCGTCGTCTGGCGCTGGCGCGCCGTGATCGCCGTCGGCGCGCTCGTGCTGGTGGTCGCGCTCGGGGCGCTGGCCCTGCCGCAGGGCCGCGAGCTCCTCGACGAGCCCGCGCAGAAGGCGTCGAGCGCGCGGCTCGGCCTCGTCGCGCGCTCGATCGACCTGTTCGAGGAGCATCCCGTGCAGGGCAGCGGCCTCGCCGCCTTCGCGACCGCGACCGGCAAGCGCAAGGCGGCGCCCCACAACGTGCTGTCGGGCACCGCGGCCGAGCTCGGCCTCGTCGGCGGCGCCGCGCTGCTCGCCGTCCTCGGCAGCGTCCTGTGGGCGATCCGCCACCGCCGGCCCGGGACGGACCGGCCGACGCACGTGATCCTGGCGGCCCTGTTCGCGACGGTGCTCGTGCACGCCCTCTTCTACGACACGTTCTTCGCCGACCCGGCGACGTGGGTCGTGGCGGCCCTGCTCGCGTCGGGTGCCGCCCTGCCGCGCATCCTCGGCGGCGACCCCGGGGAGGCGACGGCGTGAGCGCCGTCGGCCGCGGGCAGGCGCTGCTCGGCGTCCTCGTCGCGCTCGTGCTCGTGACGGTGCCGTGGCTCGGCGTCGACGCGTGGGCCTTCGACGCGCCCGCCGCCTCCGGCGGCCCGCTCGGCTGGCTGACCGCGCTCGTCGACGGCCGGTGGGACCTGGGGCTCGTGCGCGCGCCCGCCCTGATGGCCGGCGTCCTGGCGGCGCTCGCCGCCGTGGTGCTGCCGCGCGCGGAGCCGTGGCGGCGGGTCGTCCTCGTCGGCGCCACCGCGCTCGTCGTGCTCGCGCTGCTCGTGCCCGCGACCCTGCTGCAGGTCGGCCTGCGGGACGGCACGGAGCCGTGGTTCCACGTCAACGACGCCTCGTACCAGGTCGAGCTCGCCGGCGAGCGCCTGCTCGACGGCGACAACCCGTACGGCGCGGGCTACGCCGGCACGGGCCTGGAGCGCTTCTACTCGCTCGACGGCACGCCGGTCACCGACGGGCGCGTGGAGGCGGTCGCGCTCGACCACCTCGCCTACTTCCCCGGGCTGCCCGTGCTCGGCGCCGTCTCAGCGGCCCTGCCGGGCCCGCTCGGCGACCTGCGCCTCCTGATGCTCCTCTTCGCGCTCGCGCTCGTGCCCGCCGCGCTACTCCTGCCCGGGCCGCTCGAGCTGCGGCTCGCGGCCGGTGCGCTGCTCGCCGCCAACCCGCTGCTGGTGCGCAGCACGTGGTTCGGGATCCTCGACGCGCCCGTCGTGCTCGCGCTCGTCCTCGCCTTCGCGCTCGCCCTGCGCGGCCGTTGGGGCTGGACCGGCGTCCTCGTCGCGCTCGCCCTCGCGCAGAAGCAGTACGCGGTCGCGGCCGTCCCGTTCCTCGCCCTCGCCGCCTGGCAGGCCGGCGGCGGCATCGCCCTGCGCCGCGCCGGCATCGCCTTCGCCGCGGTCCTCGCCGCCGTGCTCGTGCCGTTCCTCCTGTGGGACCCGCGCGCCTTCGTCGACGCCACGGTCGTCTACGGCACGAGCGCGTACCGGGTCGTCGGCTACGGCCTCAGCGGCCTCCTCGTCGACCTCGGCCTCGTGGAGCGCGACGGCTCGTACCCGTTCGCCCCGATCGCGCTCGTCACGTGGCTGCCCGCGACCGTGGTGCTGCTCCTGCGCCAGCGCCGCGACCCCGCGCCGTGGCGGGCCGCGCTCGGCTTCGCCCTCTCGTTCCTCGTGCTGGCCTGGATCGCCCGCTACTTCCAGACGTCCGGCTTCGTCTACCCGCTCACCGGCCTGATCGTGGCGGCGCAGATCGCGCTCGCGCCGCTCCTCGGCCGGGACGAGGAGGAGGCGACCCGATGACCACCCGCATGCTGCTGGCCCGCCACGGCCACGCCACGAGCGGCCCCGACCACCGCTGGGACGCCTCCGACCCGCTCACGGAGACCGGCCTCGCGCAGGCCGCCGAGCTCGGCGCGGCCCTCGCCGCCCGCGCCACCCGCCCCGACCGGATCGTGGCCAGCCCCGCCGTGCGCGCGCAGCAGACGGCGCGGGCCTGCGCGGACGCGCTCGGCCTCGAGCTCGAGACGGACGCGCGGCTGATGGAGTTCGGGTCCGGCGCGCTGAGCCCGTTCACCCTCTCCGAGATGCTCGAGCTCGCCCCGTACGACGACATCTGGCACCCTGACGACGCGGCCTGGGACGGCGAGACGATCGGCTCCTTCTGGACCCGCACCGGCGAGGCCGCCGAGGCGCTCTGGCGGGCCGGCGGCCACCCGCTCGTCGTCAGCCACGTCGGCACCATCCAGGGCCTCTTGCGCTGGGCGATGGGCATCGCACCCGACTCGCCCGACGCCTTCGCGCTGCTCGTCGACAATGCCAGCCTGACCGACGTCGTCGTGCGCGTCGACCGCCACGGCCGCCGCCGCGCCGAGGTGCACCGGCTCGGCGCGACCGACCACCTGTCCACCGTCACGGCGATCTGACCGCCCCGCTCTGGTAGCGTCGGGGCATGGCCCTGTCCGAGGAGCGCCTCCCCGTCGACGGTCCCGGCGGCGTGTTCGCGCCCGTGCGCACGGCGAACGCGTTCGAGCAGACGGTGGAGCGGCTCGGCCGGGCGATCCGGATGGGCCTGCTCGCCCCCGGCGAGCGGCTGCCGAGCGAGCGCGACCTCGCCGAGCTGCTCGCCCTGTCGCGCTCGACGGTGCGCGAGGCCCTGCGTGTCCTGCAGGAGGCGGGCTACCTCGAGGCGCGCCGCGGCCGCGGCGGCGGCA
>JAURLF010000058.1 GCA_030831375.1 Gaiellales bacterium
CGACGACGATGCGCTCGTCATCCGTCAGGCGGGCGAGCAGCGCGCCGGCGCGGCGCGCCGACCAGGACTTGCCGATGCCGCCGAGGTCGAGGCGCTCGCCCGCGGGGATCCGCGCCACGAGGCGCTTACGGTCCAGGAGGACACCGCCCGCGGCGGGGCCCGCCGTCCCGCGGGCCGAGTGGCCGTCCCGGTAGCCGGCGGCCTGCAGGGCGCGTCCGAGCAGGGGATCGAAGCGCCCGCCGGTGGCGTCCTGCCATCCGAGGGCGGCGTCGACGAGGTCGGCCGTCTCCGGCGCGATTCCCACCTCGTCGCCGGCGCCGGCTGTGATCCGCGCCGTGTCGCTGGACGGGAGGAAGCGCGACCAGCGCCGCTCGTCGGCCCGCACGAGGTCCGCCGCGGCCTGCGCGGCGGCGCCGTCCACCCGGCCGCCGTGGTGAATGCGCCAGCGGGTGCCCATCGCGGGGAAGGACCAGTCGAGCAGCGGTGGGGCCGCCATCGCCATCAGCTGGCCTGGCTCTCGGGCGTCTGGGCCGGAACCGGCTGCACCTGGACCGCCGGCGCGTCGGGGACGACGAGGGCGGCCGCGGCGGCGGCGCGCTGCGCACCCACCTGGTCGGCGAGCGCGTTGTACTCGTCGACGAGGCCGGCGTTGTGCTCGGCGAGGGCGGCGTTGCGGCTCGCCGCGTCCTGGGCGATGCCCTGCCAGCCGGCGGCCTCGGCCTGCCACGCGTCAGCCCGCTCAGCTGTCGCATCGGCCCGGTTCGCCTGATGCATGCCGTAGCCCACGGCGCCGGTCAGGAGCACGGTCATCGTGCCTGCGCTGATGCGGTTGATGGTGATGCTGTGCATAGGCCTCGTCGGTCGCGGTTCCTTCCGCACGGCCATCGTGGACCGCGAACCTGAAAGACGACTGAGAGGCGCCTGCGCGGCGCGGTCCGCGCGCCTAGTCGCTGAGGCGGCGTGCGGCGAGGCGCGGCAGGAGCAGCCGCTGCACCACGGCGAGGGCGACGACGATGCCGGCGCCGATGACCGCGACGAGGCCGATCCGGTCGACGATCGACGTCACGCCGACGGCGTCGCCGACCACGCGCCCGATGATCCCGAACGCGACCGCCCACACCAGGGCGCCGATCGCGTCGTAGACGACGAAGCGCGGGTACGGGTAGTGCGCCGCGCCGGCGAGGACGTGCACCTTCGTGCGGATGGCGGCCAGCATGCGGCCGCCGAGGATCGCCTTCGCGCCGTGGCGGCGGATGTAGCCCTCCGCGGCGACCCGCTTGTCCTCTTTGATCACGCGGCTGATGACCGGCTTGCCGAGGAGCCGGCCGCCCCAGTACGCGCAGTTGTCGCCCGCCATCGCGCCCAGCCAGCCGATCAGGATGACCACGGGCAGCGAGTACTCGTCGAGGCCGGCCCAGACCAGCATCGCGAACTCGCCCGACGACGGCAGCCCGAAGGAGTCGCCCATCGTGAGCAGGAAGACGGCCCACAGGCCGAGTTCCTGGATGCGCTCCACGAGGGCGGCCATCAGGTCGCCGACGCTGGCCCAGATCCCGCCGATCACGGGGATCGCCTCCATCACCGGTCCATCGTCGCCGCGCCTGCCACGGACTAATCCTGCCGCACGTCGGCCGCGTCGTCCGATTCGCCGCCGCCGTCGGCGCCGTACGTGCCGAAGCGGCCCCAGATGCGCTCGGCGTCGTCGAGGCGCCGCCCGATGCTCGACGGGTTGCGCTCGAGCAGCGTCGCGGCGAGCAGCTCGACGAGGAAGATCCCCGTCGCGGCGGTCGGGAACGGCGCGGGCGAGTCGTCCGCGCAGACGAGCACCTCGGTCGCGTGCCGCGCCGCGGGCGCCGCCGGCGAGTCCGTCACCAGCACGACGGGGGCGCCCGCCTCCTGGAAGAAGGCCACCACGTCGGTGGTGACCTTCGCGTAGCGCCGGAACGTGAACGCGAGCAGGCGATCCTCGGGCCCGATCCCGATCAGCCGGTCCGCCAACGCCGACTCGCCGGCCTCGACCCGCACCACGTTCGGCAGCATAGGATTGAGGAGGAAGTACGCGTACTCGGCGACGGCGGCGCTCGCCCGCTGCCCGAAGACGTGGATCCATCCCTCCCCGGTCTCGAGCAGCGCGGCCGCCTGCTCGAGCGTGGCGGGCGCCGTCCCGGCGGCGATGGCGCGCAGGTCGCCCTCGACGGCCTCGAGCCAGCGCTCGACGAGGGAGCCGCGCGGCCCGGCCTCGTCGGCGGCGCCCTCGAGGCGCTCGCGGATGCCGCCCTGCAGCGCCTCCTGCAGGCCCGAGAAGCCCCCATAGCCGAGCCGCGCCCCGAAGCGCACGACGGCGGCCTTCGAGACGCCGGCGGCGATCGCCAGCTGATCGGCGCTCGAGAAGGCGACCCCGGTCGGGTCGCGCAGCACGGCCTCCGCCACGAGGCGGTCGTTCGGCGAGAGCGCGTCGAGGCGGTCGCGAATGCGATCCAGCGGCGGCTGGTCCTGCTCGGCCACGCGGCGACCCTACCAGACGCCCTGCGCCCAGCCGCCGCGACGGCGGGTACGGTTCCGCCCATGGCGCGCGTGTTCAGCGGGATCCAGCCGACCGGCGAGAAGCACATCGGGAACCTGCTCGGCGCAATCCGCCACTGGGTGACGATGCAGGACGAGCACGAGTGCATCTACTCGATCGTCGATCTGCACTCGATCACCGTGCCCGTCGAGCCCGCCCAGCTGCGCTCCTCGACGCTGTCCCTCGCAACCCTCCTCTACGCCGCCGGCGTCGACCCCGAGCGCTCCATCCTGTTCGCGCAGAGCCACGTACCCGAGCACACCGAGCTCGCGTGGTACCTCAACTGCACGGCCACGTTCGGCGAGCTCAGGCGGATGACCCAGTTCAAGGACAAGTCCGGCGGGCAGGAGTCCGTCTCGGTCGGCCTCTTCGACTACCCCGTCCTGCAGGCCGCGGACGTGCTCCTCTACCGCGCCGGCCTCGTGCCCGTCGGCGAGGACCAGCGCCAGCA
>JAURLF010000059.1 GCA_030831375.1 Gaiellales bacterium
CCGATCTGCCCGCCGAGGGCGCCCGCGGCCTCGAGCAGCGTCACGCGGTGGCCGCGCTCGGCCGCCGTCCGCGCCGCCTCGAGGCCGGCGACGCCGCCGCCGACCACGACCACGTGGCCGGGCTCGGCGGCGGGCACGAGGCCGCGTTCGCCCTCGTAGCCCGAGGTCGGGTTCTGCGCGCAGGCGATCGGGAACTTGCGCAGGCGCCGCGAGATGCAGACGTTCTGGCCCACGCACATGCGCTGGCGGGCCGCCTCGCCGCGGGCCGCCTTGCTGACGAGGTCAGGGTCGGCCATCAGGGCGCGCGTCATCCCGACCAGGTCGCAGGCGCCGTCCGCGAGGGCCTGCTCGCCGAGGGCGGGGCGGTTGATCTTGCCCTCCGCGAGGATCGCGAGGCGGCTCGAGGCGACGGCCTTCGCGCGCGCGGCGTTCGGGATGCCGATGCCGGGCGGCATGTCGAGCGGCGGGATGATCAGCTCGGTGTGCTGGTAGTCGCCGTTGCCGATGCCCATGTAGTCGAGGTCGCACTCGGCCTCGAGGTGCTGCACGAGCCGCTCGAACTCGGGGCTGCGCACGCTGATCGTGACGCCGAGGATGGCGTCGTCGCCGATCGCGTCGCGCACGGCGCGCAGGATCTCGACGGCGAAGCGCGCCTTGTTCCCGCAGGAGCCGCCGTAGCGATCCGTGCGCCGGTTGCGGTCGTCGTAGAGGAAGGCGTCGACGAGCGTGTCGTACGGGGACATCAGCTCGATGCCGTCGGTGCCGGAGCGCATCGCCGTCGCGGCGCAGTCGGCGAAGCAGCGCGTGATCAGGTCGATCTCGTCGACCGTCATGGCGTGGATGCGGCCGACCCCGAAGTAGCCCGGCGCGTCCGACGGGCCCCACTGCTGCCCGCCCGTGGCGAGGGGGTCGGCGTTCGGACCCATGTGGTAGAGCTGGTTGATGATCGTGCCGCCGTGCTCGTGGACGGCGTCGACGGTGCGCCTCAGGCCCTCGACGAAGCCGGGCTTCGTGTGGTCGTAGTTCTGCGGCGTCACGCGGCCCGTCGGGTGCGGCGGGATCGGCTCCATCACGAGCAGGCCGGCGCCGCCGGCGGCGCGGGCCGCGTAGTAGCCGCGCACGCGCTCGCCGTGGATGCCGCCGTCCGAGTAGGACTGGGTGTGGGCGGTGAAGGTGACGCGGTTGCGCACCCGCCGGCCGCGCAGCTCGATCGGGGAGAGGAGGTGCTCGAAGGCCATGCGGGGATCGTAGGGCGCCGCCGCGCGCGGCGCCCGTCGCGGTCCCATGGGCCGGGACGCTAGCGGCGCTGCTCGGCCTGCAGCCGGCGCATCGCCTCGAGCACCTCCGGCGGGGCGCCCTCGCGGGCGGCCTGCTCGACGGGGTCGGGGCGCACCTCGAGCGAGGCGAGCACGTCCGGCGGCACCTCGCCGCAGCTGACGGCGGCGATGACGGCGAAGCGCTCGGCGAGCTCCCGCGCGGCGGCCGTCGACTGGTCGATGAAGGTCTCGACGGCCTTGTCGAAGCGCTCCCGACCGCCGAACTCGGCGATCACCTCCGGCGCGGCGTCCGCCCACTCGGCCAGCGCGGGCGCCTCGACCTCGATGTGGAACTGCAGGCCCCAGGCGCGGTTCTGCAGCCGGAACGCCTGCGTCGTCGAGGAGTTGGCGGCCAGGACCACCGCGCCGGGCGGCGGCGTGAAGCCGTACCAGTGCCACTCGAAGCCGTAGAACGGCCGTGGCATGCCGGCGAGGAGCAGGTCGTCGTCGGCCTCCGCGGTCAGGCCGACGTCGACGAAGCGCGCCACCTCGGGCTGCTCGACGGCGCGCACGCCGCCGCCGCCCGCGCGCGCCAGGAGCTGGCCGCCGAGGCAGACGCCGAGGATCGGCACGCCGAGGTCGAGGGCCTCCTCGAGCAGGTCGAGCTCCGCGGCGAGCCACGGCTCGGCGCCGTCCTGGTCGGGGTGGGCGGTGCCGCCGAGCGAGACGACCGCGTCGACCCCCTCGAGCTCGGGGCGCGCCGCCTCCTCGTAGGTGCGCCAAAGGGCCACGGGGCCGGCCGCCTCGAGCGGGGCGAGCAGCGCGCCCGGGTAGCCGTCGTGGTCGTGCTGGATGATCAGGGTGCGCACGGGGTTCCCTTCGCCGCCGGGCTACGCGTGGCCGTGGTCGCGGGCGATCTCGACGAAGCGGCGCGCGAGGGCCTCGGCGGCGCGCGCGTTGCCCTCGACGAGGAGCTCGGTGTCCGCGCGGATCGCGTACTTGTCGGCGCCGTGCTCGTCGAGGTTCCACTCGCCGACGTCCATCCACCACTCGACGGTGCGGCGGTCGACCTCGATGTGGAACTGCAGGCCCCACGCGGCCGGGCCGACCCGGTACGCCTGGTTGCCCGCCGCGTTGGCGGCGAGCGGCACGCTGCCGGGCGGCATCGCGAAGTTGTAGTGGTGCCACTCGAAGGCGCGGTAGCCGCGCCCGAGCGGGCCGAGCAGCGGGTCGGCCTCGCCCTCCGGGGTCAGACCGATGTCGAACCAGCCCTGTTCCGTCGGCGACGGGCCGACCGCGGCGCCTGCGGCGCGCGCGAGGATCTGGCCGCCGAAGCAGACGCCCAGCATCGGCAGCTCGCGCTCGAGCCCCTCGCGCAGCAGGCGCACCTCCTCCGGGATCCATGGATGGCGGTCGTCCTCGTCCGGCATCGCCACGCCGCCCATCAGGACGACGGCGTCGTACGGGGCGAGACTCTCCGGGGCGGGGTCCTCGAACGTGCGCCAGACGTCGACCTGGCCGGCCTCGTGGAAGGCCGGGTGGAAGGCGGCCAGCAGGTTCGTGTGGTCGTGCTGGATCTGCAGGGTGCGCACGCCCGGCAGTGTACGGGGGCAGCGTGGGCCCGGGGCGCGGGGATCGCGGTACGGTGCCGGCATGGGGAGGGGGCGGACGTCGCAGCTCGACATGGCGCTCGGGCTGACGCTCGCCACCGTCGCCCTCTGGGCCCTCAACATCCCCGTCGTCAAGATCGGCCTCGACGGCTGGAGCCCGATGGCCTTCTCGTTCGTGCGCTTCGGCGCGGGCGCGCTGATCTACCTCGCGTGGGTGATCTGGCGCGAGGGCACGATCCGCGTGCGCCGCGCGGACATCCCCAAGTTCGCCATCGCCGGGTCCATCGGCATCGCCCTCAACCAGTACGCCTTCATGTACGCGCTCGAGGCGACGAGTGCCTCGACGGTCACGCTCGTCTTCGCGACGACGCCCCTGTGGGCGGCGCTGCTCGCCCGCGCGCTCGGCTGGGAGTTCGTCAAGCCGCTGTTCTGGGTGGCGGTGCCGATCTCGCTCGCCGGCGTGCTGCTGGTCCTGATCGGCGAGGGCGCCGCCTTCACCTTCGACAGCATCAGCGGCATCCTGCTCGCGCTCGGCGCGCCCCTGACGTGGGGGATGTACAGCGTGCTCGCGCGGCCGCTCCTGCGCACCTACTCCGCGTTGCACGTGTCGGCCGTGATGATGCTGATCGGGGCGCCCCTGATCGGGATCCTCGGCGTGCCCCAGGCCCTCGCCCAGGACTGGGGCGCGTTCGCGCCGTCCTCATGGGCGGCGATGCTGTACGCCCTCGTCGGCTCGCTGATCCTCGCGAACCTGTTCTGGTTCGTCGCGATCCGCCGTGCCGGCGCGTCGAGGGCCGTGGCCCTGATGCCGCTGCAGCCCTTCCTCGGCGTCGTCTTCTCCGCGGCGCTGCTCGGCGAGCAGATCGGCTGGGAGGAGATCGCGGGCGGCGCGATCATCATCGCCGGCGTCACGCTCGCGGTGCGCTCCGTGGTGCCGATCGGCCCCGACCACGACCCGCGCGAGATCGGCGTGCAGGAGTAGGGGGCGGGCCGGCCGTCGCCTGGACGGCCGGCCCGTGCCCGACTCAGGCCTCGTCGCCGTGCTCGACGAAGTACTTGCCGGTCTGGCCGTCCGAGAACCAGCGGCTCGTGACCGTCTTCTTCCGGGTGAAGAAGTCGACGCCGTCGGTGCCGTGCGCGTGCAGGTCGCCGAGGAACGAGTCCTTCCAGCCGGAGAACGGGAAGAAGGCGACGGGGGCGGCGACGCCGACGTTGACGCCGATCATGCCGACTTCGATCTCGTGCCGGTAGCGGCGGACGGCGGCGCCCGACTCGGTGAAGATCGAGGTGCCGTTGCCGTAGCGCGAGCCGTTGACGAAGGCGATCGCGTCGGCCAGCGTGTCGACCTCGACGACGCTGAGGACGGGCCCGAAGACCTCCTCGCGGGCGATCTCCATGTCGGCGGTGACGCCCTGGACGATGGTCGGGCCGACGTACGCGCCCTCGGCGGGCATGCCGGGCTCGCGGCCGTCGACGGCGAGCGTCGCGCCCTGCTCGAGCGCGGTGTCGATCATGCCGCGGATGCGGTCGCGCGCATCGCAGGAGACGACGGGGCCGACGCTGGTGCCCTGCTCCATGCCGTTGCCGACGGTGAGGGCCTCGGTGCGGGGCACGAGCTCCTTCGCCAGCGCCTGCCAGGCGCCGCCCACGGCGACGACGATGGAACCGGCCATGCAGCGCTGGCCGGCGGCGCCGAACGCCGAGCCGATGATGTTGTCGGCGGTCTTGTCCATCACGGCGTCCGGCATCACGACCATCGAGTTCTTCGCGCCGCCGAGCGCCTGCACGCGCTTCTTGTTGGCCGCGGCGCGCTCGTAGATGTACTGCGCGGTCGCGGCCGACCCCACGAAGGAGACGGCGTCGATGCCGGGGTGGTCGAGGATGCCGTTGACGACGTCGCGCGAGCCGTTGACCATGTTGACGACGCCGGGCGGCAGGCCGAGGCCGTCGATCAGCTCGAAGACGATCTGCTGCGTCATCGGGACCTGCTCCGACGGCTTCAGGATGAACGTGTTGCCGGTGGCGATCGCGAAGGGCAGGAACCACATCGGCACCATCGCCGGGAAGTTGAACGGCGTGATCGCGGCGCACACGCCGACGGGCTGGCGGATCGTCTCCGCGTCGACGTTGGTGGCGACGCCCTCGAGGTTGCGGCCCTGCATCGTGGTCGGGATCGCGCAGGCGCACTCGACCATCTCGATCATGCGCTCGACCTCGGCGCGTGCGTCGGGGAAGGTCTTGCCCATCTCGGCCGTGACGCACTCGGCGAGGCGGTCCTTGTGCTCCTCGAGCTGCTGGCGGAACCCGAACAGCCAGCGGGCGCGCTCGATCGTGCTCTTGGCCTTCCACGCGGGAAAGGCGGCGCGCGCGGCCTGTACGGCCTGGTCGACGTCGCTCGCGCCGGACAGCGGGACCTGCGCCAGCACGTCGCCGGTGGCGGGGTTCTGCACGTCGAGGAGCTCGCTGGAGGCGGACGGGACCCACGCCCCGTTGATGTAGTTCGGCAGGATCTTCACGGCGGTCGCGCTCATGTCGTCGGGCACCTCGGGTCGGGCGTCGGGTTGACGCCCCGGATGCTACCTACGTCGCGGCGTCCGGGCCGCGCTCCATCAGCTGCCGCTTGATGCGGGCGAGGATCGCGCCGGTGGAGCGCATGCGCAGCGGCGAGACCACCTCCGCGAGGCCCATGCCCATCGCGAACTCACTGGGGGTCGCCAGCACCTCGTCGACCGAGCAGCCGTCGAGGCCGGCGTGGATGATCCCGGCGAAGCCCTTGGAGGTCGGCGCCTCGTCGGGGGCGGCGAAGAACAGGCGCACGTGGCCGTCCGCGTCGACCTCGGCCTGCACGAAGAGCGGCGTCTGGCACTCGTGGACGCGCTCGAGCTCCTGCCCGGCGAGGTGCTCCGGGAGGTCCGGGAGGCCGTTGGCGTACTCGAGCAGCAGGTCGAGTCGCTCCGTGCGGTCGCACTCGGCGAACTCGTCGACGATCGCCTGCAGG
>JAURLF010000060.1 GCA_030831375.1 Gaiellales bacterium
GGGAAGCCGGCGCCGCCGCGGCCGCGCAGGTTCGAGGCGATCATCTCGTCGACGAGCTGCTCGGACGTCATGCCGACGGCCTTGGCGAGCGCCTGGTAGCCGCCGTGCGCCTCGTACTCGGCGATCTCGCGGCGCGTGCCGGCGAACGGCAGCAGGATCGAGGACTCGGTCGGGTCGGCGAAGGTGGGTGCCTCAGGCATGGCTCTCAGCGGGTCGGGAGGCGCGCAGCCGCTCGCAGAGCGGGGCGACATCCTCGGGCTTGAAGTGCTCCTGGTACTCCTCGTCGACGGACACGACCGGGCCCCAGCCGCAGCCGCCGAGGCACTCGACGCGGCGCAGCGTGATCGCGCCGTCGGCGGACGTGCCGGGGGCGCGCACGCCGAGCTCGTCCTCGAAGCGGCGCAGGACGGCGTCGGAGCCGACGAGCGCGCACGAGAGGTTCGTGCAGACCTCGACGACGTGGTCGCCGACCGGCTGCAGGAAGAACATGTCGTAGAAGGAGGCGACGGCGACGCAGCGCGCGGGCGACAGGTCGAGCGCCTCCGCGACGGCCTCGAGCGCCTCCGGCGACAGCCAGCCGTAGTGCTCCTGCGCGTGGCGCAGCGCCGGCAGGATCGCGCCGCGGCGGTCCGGGTACTTCGCGATCTCGAGCTGGATCTGGTCGTAGAGGTCTGCCATCAGCGGTCGACGTCCCCCAGGACGGGGTCGATGGAGGCGAGGATCGCGATCAGGTCGGCCAGGTAGACGCCCTGGCAGAGCGCCGCGAGCGACTGCAGCAGCACCAGCGAGGGGCTGCGCAGGCGCACGCGCCACGGCTTCGGGCCGCCGTCGGAGACGAGGTGGAACCCGAACTCGCCGCGCGCCGACTCGATCGGCGCGTAGACCTCGCCGGCCGGGACGGTGAAGCCCTCGGTGACGAGCTTGAAGTGGTGGATCAGGGACTCCATCGAGGTGTGCAGCTCGTGGCGGGGCGGCAGCACGACCTTGCGGTCGTCGGAGATCGTCGGACCCGACGGGATGCCGTCGAGGACCTTCTCGATCACGTCGAGCGAGGCGCGCATCTCCTCGATGCGGACGCGGAAGCGCGCGTGCGTGTCGCCGGCCTGCTCCGTCACCGGCGTGTAGCCGATCTCCCGGTACGCGCCGTAGCCGCCGTTGGCGGAGCGCAGGTCGTACGGGACGCCGGAGGCGCGCAGGTTCGGGCCGGTCATGCCCATCTGCAGCGCGAAGTCGGGCGGCAGCACGCCGATGCCCTTCGTGCGCTGGCTCCAGATCGGGTTGGCGCCGATCAGCTCGTCGTACTGGTCGACCTGGTCGCGCATGAAGGCGATGAACTCGCGGCACTTCGGCTCGAAGCCCTTCGGCAGGTCCTCGGCCACGCCGCCGACCTGGCAGTAGCGCGGGTGCATGCGCTGGCCCGTGACCATCTCGAACAGGTCGAGCACCTCGTCGCGCGCGCGGAAGCAGTAGAAGAGCAGCGCGATGCCGCCGAGGTCGACGGACCCGGTGCCGAGGAAGATCAGGTGCGAGTGGAGCCGCGCGAGCTCCTGGAAGAGCACCCGGATCCACTCGGCGCGGCGCGGCACCTCGAGCTCGAGCGCCTTCTCGACGGCCATGCAGAAGGCGGTCTCGCCGCTGAAGAAGGACAGGTAGTCCATCCGCGGGACGTACGGAATCGCCTTCCAGTAGGTCTTCTGCTCGATGTTCTTCTCGATGCCGGTGTGGACGTAGCCGATCTCGCACTTGAGGCCGACGACGACCTCGCCGTCGAGCGTCGTCACGAGCCGCAGCACGCCGTGCGTCGACGGGTGGTTCGGGCCGAGGTTGATCTCGAGCAGGTCCGGGTTGTCCGTCGTCGGGTGCAGCTCGCTCGGCACGGGCCGCAGCACATCGAGCTTCGGCCAGGTGCGGGGGGTCTCGGTCGCGGCCATCTCCCCTACACCTCGTCCGAGAACTGAACGGGCTCGCCGCCCAGCGGGTAGTCCTTGCGCTGGGGGTGGCCGCCCCAGTCCTCCGGCATCAGGATGCGGCGCAGGTTCGGGTGCCCGGCGAACTCGATCCCGAGCATGTCCCACGCCTCGCGCTCGTGGAAGTCGGCCGACGGGTAGACGCCCGTCAGGGTCGGCACGGCCTCGCCCTCGTCGACCCACACGCGCACGCGCAGGCGGCGGTGGCCGCCGTCCGTCACGGTCAGCACCTTGGCGAGCGCGACGGAGACGGCGAAGCGCTTCGGGCCGGGCGCCTCGGGCACGGCGCGCTTGCCGGCCGACGCGGAGCGGTTCAGGTCGCGGCCGTCCGCGCCCCCGCCCCAGTAGCCGGCCACCTCGCCGGCGTAGCCGAGGTAGTCGATGCCGGTCACGGACGAGAGCAGGTCGTAGCCCTCCTCGTCGCGCAGATGGCGGCAGACGTCGGGGAGGCGCTCGACGGGCACGTCGAGCGTGAGCTCGCCGCGGTGCTCGACGCGGCGCTCGACGACGCCTGCGCCGAGGGCGGCCTCGAGGCGATCGGCGGCGCCCTGGTCGGGCTCGCCCCAGGTCGGCGAGTTGACGGCGAGGATGGCGTCCGTCACGACTGCGTCTCCTGCTGCAGCGAGGCCGACGGGATGCCGGACTTGATGCGCTGCTGCAGCACCATCAGGCCCTCCATCACGGCCTCCGGCCGGGGCGGGCAGCCGGGCACGTAGACGTCGACCGGGACGATCTTGTCGACGCCCTGCAGGATCGAGTAGTTCGAGAACATGCCGCCGGTCGACGAGCAGGCGCCCATCGCCATCACGTACTTGGGCTCCAGCATCTGCTCGTAGAGCTGGCGGATCGGCTCGGCCATCTTGTGGGCGACGCGGCCCGACACGATCATCAGGTCGGACTGGCGCGGTGTGGCGCGCACGACCTCGGAGCCGAAGCGGGCGACGTCGTAGCGGGCGCTGGAGATCATCGCGATCATCTCCATCGCGCAGCAGGCGAGGCCGAAGCCGAACGGCCACATCGAGTTGGCGGTGGCCATCTTGAAGACCTTCTCGACCGTCGTCGTCATGACGACCTGGTCGAGGTCGGTCGAGCGCAGGGAGCGGCGCACCTCCGCGGGCGGGATCACCACGGCGCCGGCGGGCGGTGCCGGCGAGGGCTTCACGACGACGGGTCGGTCGTGCGGTTCGTCGGGCCTCAGTGCCACTCGAGGGCCCCCTTCCGCCAGATGTCGACGTAGCCGATGCCGAGGATGACCACGAAGATCGCGAGCTCGATCAGGCCGAACAGCCCGAGCATGTCGAGGTTCACCGCGATCGGGTAGAGGAACACGATCTCCAGGTCGAAGATGATGAAGAGCATCGCCGTCAGGTAGTAGTTGACGGAGAAGTTCGACGGCTGGAAGGTGCCGTCGGAGACGCCCGACTCGAAGGCGCGCGACTTGCTCGTGCCGGGCCGCAGCTTGCGGTGGAAGAAGCGCGACCAGGCCAGGGAGCCCGCGAGGAGGCTCCCGGCGATGCCGGCGGCGAAGAGCAGGTAGACGAGATAGGAGGCCCAGTCTCCGAGCACGGTTCTCCGGCGGTCGCGGTCGCAGCCGGCGCCCCATGCCACCGGCCTCGCAACCGTAGCAGGGGCGGCTCGGGCGCCACAAACCCCCGCCGCCCATGATCGTGCCGAATGCCGCAAGGCCGCGCGGCGCCTCGGCTCGCGCCGCCCCCGCCGGGTCGGCCGCCGTGTCACAAGGCCCGGACACGGGAATGCCCCGCACGGCTTCCGCGTTGGACGGAGTGCAGGCACAATGCGAGGTGCGGCGGCGCAACCGCCCGCCCGTCCCGCGCGAACACGAGATGCAGATGATCACCATCACCGAGAAGGCCGCCGACAAGGTCCGCGAGTTCCTCGCCGCGGAGGACGACCCCAAGCTGACCGCGCTGCGCGTCGCCGTGCAGGGCGGCGGCTGCTCCGGCTTCCAGTACGCGCTGGGCTTCGACACGGGCGCGCAGGACGGCGACGAGGTGATCGAGGCGCACGGCGTCACCGTGCTCGTCGACCCCTTCTCGATGCCGTACCTCAACGGCGCCGACATCGACTTCGTCGACGGCCTCAACGGCACGGGCTTCTCGATCACGAACCCGAACACCGTCGCCGGCTGCGGCTGCGGCTCGTCCTTCCAGCTCAAGGAGGGCGAGGAGGCCGAGGCCGAGGGCGAGGCGGTCACCGCCTCCGCCGGGGGCGGCTGCTCCAGCTGCTCGCACGGCTAGGGGTGCGCGACGTCGAGGTGCGCCCGGGCGGGATCGCCCTCGGCCAGCTGCTCAAGTTCGCGGGCCTCGCCGACACCGGCGGCGACGCCAAGGCGCTGCTCGCGGACGGCGCCGTGACGGTCAACGGCGAGCCCGAGGCGCGCCGCGGCCGCACGCTCGTCGACGGCGACGTCGTCGCGGTCGACGGACAGGAGCCCGTGCGGGTGGTCGGGGCCTGACGTGCACGGGCTGCCCGACGGCGTCGGCGAGCGCCTCGCGGCGCTCTGCGCGGTCGACGCGCAGACCGGCGATCTGACCGGACTCGCCCGCTCCGCGGAGCTCCTCGCCGGCTGGGCCGACGACGATGGCCTCGACGTCGCGGTCGAGGAGACCCCGGAGGGCCCGCTCGTCATCGCCGCCCTCGACGGCTCCGGCGCGGGCCGCTCGCTCCTGCTCGGCCACCACGACGTCGTCTACCCCGCCGGCACCGCCGCCGCGCGCCCGCTCGCCCAGCGCGACGGGCGCCTGCTCGGCCCGGGCGTCGCCGACATGCGCGGCGGCCTGCTGGTCGGCCTCGCCGCGATGGCGGCCCTCGCCGGCGACCCGGGCGCCGAGCACGGCCGGGTCGAGCTGTGGATCGTCCCCGACGAGGAGGCGCGCTCGTGGGCACCCGCCTGCCTCGAGCGCTGGCGCGGCGCCGACCGCGCGCTGTGCCTCGAATGCGGCCGCGCCGACGGGTCGATCGTGAGCGCGCGGATGGCCAGCACCTGGCTCACGCTCGAGGCCGTCGGCCGCGACGCCCACGCCGGCACCGAGCGCGACGCGGGCCGCTCCGCCCTGATGGCGCTCGCGCGCGAGGCGCTGCGGATCGAGGAGCACCTGCACGCCGGCCGGCCCGGGGTGCAGGCCACCGTCACGCAGCTGAACGCCGGCACGGTCAAGAACACCGTGCCCGGCCGCGCGACGGCCGCCGTCGACCTGCGCGCCGCCACCGCCGCGGACCTCGAATGGGCCGTCGCAGAGCTCGGCCGCTTCGGCGCGCATGACGGCGTCGCGATCACGCGCTCGGACGAGCCGGGCTTCCCGCCGCTGACCCGCGACGCCGACCTCGCGGAGCGCACCCTCGCGCTCCTCGCCGAGTCCGGCGCGCCCGTGCGCGAGGCCTCCTCGGCCGGGGCCTCCGACGGGTCATGGTCCTCCAGCATCGGCATCCCCACCGTCGACGGGCTCGGCCCGATCGGCGGCGGCGACCACGGCCCCGACGAGTGGATCGACCCGGCGTCGTTCGCGCCCCGCGTCGAGGTCGTGCGGCGGCTTCTGGGCGGCCGGTAGGCTTCGCGCATGGCGACGAGCGCGCGCGAGTACAGCCCCGCGATCGAGGACTACCTGAAGGCGATCCACCAGATCGCCGAGGCCTCGGACGGCGCGCCCGTGCAGACCCAGGCCCTCGCCGACCGGCTCGCCGTCTCGACGGCGTCCGTCACGGGGATGATGAAGCGGCTCGACCAGTCCGGCCTCGTCGAGCACGCCCCCTACCGCGGCGTCGTGCTGACCCCGAAGGGCGCGGCCGTCGCGCTCGAGATCCTGCGCCACCACCGCCTGCTCGAGCTGTACCTCGTCGAGCAGCTCGGCATGTCGTGGGAGGAGGTGCACGCCGAGGCCGACCGCCTCGAGCACGTCATCTCCGAGGGCCTCGAGGACCGCATCGCCGCCGCGCTCGGTCAGCCCGACCGCGACCCGCACGGCGACCCGATCCCGGCCCGCGACGGCAGCGTGCCCGCCGACCCCTCGCGCCGCCTCGCCGACGCCGCCGAGGGCGCCGACGTCGAGATCCTGCGCGTCTCCGACCGCGACCCGCGCCTCCTGCGCTACCTCGCCGAGCGCGGGCTCCGGCCGGGCGCGACGGCGCGCGTCGCGCGGGTCGACGAGCTCGCCGGCGTGATCACCCTCGCCGTCGACGGCGGCGAGTGCACGCTGGCGCTCGCCACGGCCGGCGAGATCGACGTGCGCGCCTGAGGCACGCCGGGCCCGGCTCGGGCTAGGCGCCGATCCAGACGCCCACGACGGCCCACGTGGCCAGCGCCACCGCGCCCATCGTGAGCACGGCGAGGAAGCCGCGGGTCGGCCAGCCCTTCGCCTTGCCGACGATCACGGCGAGGACGGCGACGGCGATCGCGACGACGCCGAGGATGCCCGTGATGTCGAGCAGGGCGCCCTCGCCGCGGATCGCGGCGACCATGGCCACCAGCACCGAGACGATGCCGAAGAACAGCGCGAAGCCCATCATCGTGCTCGCGTTCGGCTTCTCCGCCGCGGCGTGGTGATGGTGGTCAGCGTGGTCGGCCATGATCGGGATCCTCCGGGAGAACTGCTCGTCGGTATCGTGGCACAGCCGGCCGCCGCGCGTCAGCCGAGGCGGCGCACCGCCTCCGCGACGGCCTCCGCCGTCATGCCGAGCTCCCTCGCGACGGTGGCGCCCGGCGCGGACGCGCCGAAACGGTCGATGCCCACGCTCGCGCCCCCGAGGCCGACCCAGCGCTCCCAGCCCTGCGTGACGCCCGCCTCGTACGAGACGCGCCGCGTGACGGCGGCCGGCAGCACGGACTCGCGGTAGGCGGGGTCCTGCGCCTCGAAGAGCTCCCACGAGGGCATCGACACGACGCGCACGCCGAGGCCGTCGGCGGCGAGCAGCTCGCGCGCGGCGAGCGCGCCCGCGACCTCCGAGCCCGTGGCGATGACGATCGCGTCGGGCGCGCCCGACGGGGCATCCGCGAGGACGTAGGCGCCGCGCGCGAGGCCGTCGGCCGCGCCGAGCTCCGAGCGGTCGAGCGTCGGCAGGTTCTGGCGGGTGAGCACGATCGCGACGGGGCCGGAGCGGTGCGTCTGCGCGTAGCGCCACGCCTCGACGGTCTCGTTGGCGTCGCAGGGGCGCAGCACGATGAGGTTCGGGATCACGCGCAGCGCCATCAGGTGCTCGACGGGCTGGTGCGTCGGGCCGTCCTCGCCGACGTGGACGGAGTCGTGCGTCCAGACGTACGTGACGGGGATGCCCGACAGGGCCGACAGGCGCACCGCGCCGCGCATGTAGTCGGAGAAGACGAGGAACGTGGCCCCGAACACGCGGAAGCCGCCGTGCAGGGCCATCCCGTTGAGGATCGCACCCATGCCGTGCTCGCGGATCCCGAAGTGCAGGTTGCGGGCCGCGAAGTCGCGCCCCGACACGCTCAGGCCGTCGACGATGTGCGTGTTGTTCGACGGCGCGAGGTCGGCGGAGCCGCCGACCAGCTCGGGGATGCCGGCCGCCAGCGCGTTGATCGCCTTGCCGGAGGCCACGCGCGACGCGATGCCCTTCTCGTCGGCCTCGAAGACGGGCAGCGCCGCGTCCCAGCCGGCGGGCAGCTCGCCCGCGAGCACGCGCTCGAGCTCGGCCGCGAGGTCCGGGTGCGCCTCGCGGTACGCGGCCATCCGGGCCTCCCACTCGGCCCGCAGCGCGCGGCCGCGCTCCGTGGCGTCCATGTGCGCCGCGACCTCGTCGGGCACCAGGAACTGCTCGTGCTCCGGCCAGCCGTAGTTGGCCTTCGTGAGCCGGATCTCCTCCTCGCCGAGCGGCGCGCCGTGCGCCTCCGCGGTGTCCTGCTTGGTCGGGGCGCCCGGGGCGATATGGGTGCGCAGCACGATCAGGGACGGCTTGCCGGTCTCGGCCTCGGCCTGGTCGATCGCGCGGCGCACGTCGTCGAGCGACCAGCCGTCCTCGAGGCGCTGCACGTGCCAGCCGAGCGACGCGAAGCGCGCCGCGACGTCCTCCGAGAAGGCAAGGCCGGTGTCGCCCTCGATCGTGATGCGGTTGTCGTCGTAGACGAACGTGATCCGGCCGAGGCCGAGATGGCCGGCGAGCGACGCGGCCTCCTGGGCGACGCCCTCCATCAGGTCGCCGTCGGAGCAGATCCCGAACACGCGGTGGTCGATGACCTCGTGGCCCGGCCGGTTGAAGCGGGCCGCGAGCATGCGCTCGGCGAGCGCGAAGCCGACGGCGTTGCCAACGCCCTGGCCGAGCGGGCCCGTCGTCGTCTCGACGCCGGGGGTGTGCCCCGCCTCGGGATGCCCCGGCGTCAGCGAGCCCCACTGCCGGAACGCCTTCAGGTCGTCGAGCGAGACGCCGTAGCCGGCGAGGTGCAGCGCGGCGTACTGGAGGATGCAGGCGTGCCCCGGCGACAGCACGAAGCGGTCGCGGCCCGGCCAGTGCGGGTCGGCCGGGTCGTGGCGCAGGTACTCGCGGTAGTAGAGGTACGCGATCGGCGCGAGCGCCATCGCCGTGCCCGGATGGCCCGAGTTGGCCTGCTGGACGCCGTCCATCGCGAGCGTGCGGATCGTGTCGATGGAGCGCTCGGCGATGTCGGTCACTCGTGGCCTCCCGGCTTCGGGTCGGGGTGGTGGCGGAAGACGGTCCCGTTCGCGGCGCGGCGGCGGTAGATCAGGTGCCCGACGAGGGCGCCGATCACGCCGCCGACCGCGGCGGCCAGGTAGCCGCCGAGGCCGAGGCCGTAGATCCAGATGCCCGAGCCGACGATCGCGAAGGCGACGGGGAACCAGACCTGCTTGATGAAGGCGCCGAGAGCGAGGAAGGGCAGCGCCATGAACACGCCGAGGCCGATCCAGATCGGCAGCATCTCGCCCGCGTCGCCCATTGGCCGTCAGCCTACCCGAGCGCCCCTTGCCGCGCGGGACCCGGTGCGCGAGCCTGTGCCGCGATGAGCGACCTCTTCGCCAGCGCCGCCGACGACCACCGCCGGCTCGTCGCGCCCCTGCCAGAGCGGCTGCGCCCCGACGACCTCGACGCGATGGTCGGGCAGGCCGACCTGATCGGTCCGGGCCGGCCGCTGCGCCGCGCGATCGAGGAGGACCGCGTCGGCTCGATGATCCTGTTCGGACCGCCGGGCACGGGCAAGACGACGCTGGCCCGGATCGTCGCCGCCCGCACCGGCGCCTCCTTCGAGGAGCTGTCCGCCGTCGACGCGGGCAAGGCCGACGTCCGCGCCGTCACCGAGCGCGCGCGCGACCGCCTCGCCGACGGACGCCGCACGATCCTCTTCCTCGACGAGATCCACCGCTTCACGAAGGCCCAGCAGGACGCGCTGCTCCCGCTCGTCGAGTCGGGCCTGATCATCCTGATCGGCGCGACCACCGAGAGCCCCCACGTCGGCGTGATCGCGGCGCTGCTCTCGCGCTGCACCCTCTACGAGCTCCGGAGTCTCGACGGCGACGACCTCGCCGCGATGGTCGACCGCGGCGCCCAGACGCTCGGCGTCGCGCTCGAGCCCGGGGCCCGCGACGCGATCTGCCGCGCCGCCGGCGGCGACGGGCGCGCGTCCCTGAGCCTGCTCGAGGCCGCGGCCGCCGCGCGGCCCGCGGCCGACGACCCGATCACCGAGGAGCTCGTCGCCCAGGTCGGGCGGATCCCGATCCGCTACGACCGCGAGGGCGACCTCCACTACGACGCGATCAGCGCCTTCATCAAGAGCCTGCGCGGCTCCGACCCCGACGCGGCGCTGTGGTGGATGCACACGATGCTCGAGGGCGGCGAGGACCCCCGCTACGTCGCGCGCCGCATGATCGTGTTCGCCTCCGAGGACGTCGGCAATGCCGACCCGCGCGCCCTCCCCCTCGCCGTCGCCACCCAGCAGGCCGTCCAGGAGATCGGGATGCCCGAGGGCCGCATCCCCCTCGCCCAGTGCGCCACCTATCTCGCGCTCGCGCCCAAGTCGAACGCCGCCTACACGGCGGGCGACGCCGCCCGCGCGGCCGTGCGCGAGCACGGCACGAAGCTCCCGCCCGACCACCTCCGCGACGGCTCGCACTCCGGCGCCAAGGCGCTCGGCCGAGGCGTCGGCTACCGCTACCCGCACGCCGAGGGCGGCTTCGTCGCCGACCAGCGCCACCTGCCCGAGGCCGTCGGCGACGCACGCTTCTACGAGCCCACCGAGATGGGCTTCGAGGCGCGGCTGCGCGAGCTCCTCGACGAGCTGCGGCGGCGCCGCGAAGGCGGGTGAGGGCCGGCCGGCCATCCGCAGTCGGCGATTCCGCGCACGCGCGCGAAGGAGGACGCGTACCCCCGCGCGCGAGAGGAGCGCCCCATGCCCGAGATCGGCGACACCGCCCCCGACTTCAGCCTGCTGGAGGACTACGACCAGCGCGTGACCCTGTCGGACTACCGCGGCAAGCAGAAGGTCCTGATCTTCTTCCACCCGTTCTCGTACACCGAGATCTGCGAGGGCGAGATCTGCGAGCTGCGCGACGACAGGAGCCTCGTGCCCGACGGCGTCGAGATCCTCAACATCGCCTGCGACGCGTGGCCGATCCGCAAGGCCTACAAGGAGCAGCTCGGCGCGAACGGCCGCTTCCTGGCGGACTTCTGGCCGCACGGCGAGGTCTCGAAGGCGTACGGCGTCTTCGACGAGGACTGGGGCACCTGCATGCGCGGCACGTTCCTGGTCGACGAGCAGGGCGTGATCACGCACAAGCTCGTCAACATGGGCATCGCCGATCGCCGCGACCAGTCCGCCTACCGGGAGTGGCTGGCCGAGGCGTAGGCCCCGCGCCGGCTGCGTCCCTACGCTACGCGACGTGCAGCGCCTGACCGCCCCCGAACTGCTCGAGCGCGTCATCGCCGGCAACGCCCGCTGGGCGGCGGGCTCGACGGAGCGCGACCTGCTGGGCGCGCCCGCCGACCCGCTTGAGCACGAGCCGCCGGTGGCCGTGATCGGCTGCTCGGACGCGCGCGTGCCGCCGGCGGCCGTCCTCGGCGCCGCGGCGGGCGCGATCTTCACGGTGCGCCTGCCCGGCCAGTACGTCGACATCCCGGTGGCGTCCGCGCTCGGCTTCGCGATGACGGCGCTCGGGACGCGGCTGGCGATCGTGCTTGCGCACGAGGACTGCCGCGCCGTGCACGCGGCGTACGAGGAGTTCACGACGGGCGAGCCCCCGAACCTCGCCCTCGCGCCCCTGACCGGCGCGCTCGCGGCCGGCCTCTACCGGGCCGGCGGCGCCGACGACTTCGACGACGCGATCGACGTCAACGCGCGCGTCACGGCGCAGGCCCTGATCACGGAGTGCCCGTCACTGCGCCGGTCGATCGTCGACGGCGAGGCGCAGCTGTGCGTGCTGCGCTACTCGCCGCGCACCCGTCTCGTGACCGTGCTCGAGGAGCGCGTCGTGCCGCACGCCGGGGTCATCTAGGTCCCGTCGACGCCGAGCGCGGGGGCCACGGTGCGGGCGAAGCGCTGCTCGGCGACGGGATCGGAGAAGTACGCGATCGGCCCGTGCCGGATCACCCCGTCCTGGTCGAGCTCCTCGAGCAGCTCGATGGCGAACGACTCGAGCAGCCACTCACGGCCGGGCGGGACGGCACCGCGCGCCGCGATCCGGGTGAGGGAGCCGAGCTGCTCCTCCGCATCGATCTGCAGGGCCGCGGTGAGCAGGTGCATCGGCCCGGACGGCAGCAGCGCCGACAAGCGCCCGAACAGGTCGCGCCCCGCGGCTGCATCCGAGACATAGGCCTCGATCACGATCTCCTGGATGCCGTTGCGGGCCACGCGCACGCCGTACGCGTACTGGTTGTGGATGCGCAGCGACTCGCCGCCGAGGCCGCGCAGCCGGGTGCTGCGCAGCGTGATCGACTCGACGACGCCGCTCATCCCCCACGGCTCGATCGTGATCGCGTCGCCGACGTCGAACCAGCGCTCCGACACCATCATGGTGCCGGCGATCACGTCGCGCAGGACGCTCTGCGCGGCGAAGCCGATGATGGCGATGAAGAGCGACACGCCGAGCACGGTGGAGCCCGCGCCGGGGAAGGCGAAGATGAACAGCGCGAGGATGCCGGCGATGATCGCGGCGTAGCGCGCCAACGAGCGCACGACCGACAGGAGCGTGTCGGCGCGCTTGGCGCGCCGGTGCACGTCGATGTCGCCGGAGCGGCGGCCCCTGAGGCGCCGGGACAGGAGCGCGACGGCGATCCGCGGGATCAGCCAGGCCGCGATCACCGCGCCGACGAGCACGACGGCGAGACCGAGCCAGTTGACGCCCTGCGACTCGAACGCGGAGGTGTCGGGAAGGGTGATCACGCCCCGCCCATGATGCCGGACGCGCTCAGGCGCGGGCTGTGCGCAGGCGCCGCTCGGCCAGGGCCCGCTCGGGGTGCGAGGCGAGCCCGGCGAGGCGCGCGAGCGAGCGCTCGACGTCGTAGGGCGTGCGCCGCAGTTCGACCGCGCCGTCCTCGACGATCGCCCAGGCCGCCGTCGGGTCGCCGTCGAACGGGAAGCCGACGGAGCCCGGGTTGACGACCTCGATCGCGCCGACCCGGCGGCGGTGCTGGAGGTGCACGTGGCCGCACAGGAGCGTGGCCTGGCCGACGCCGGCGAGCATCGCCTCCGCGATCGCGTCGGGCGTGTCGGGGAGCAGGCGCTCCTCGTCGTCGCGCGGCGTGGCGTGTACGAGCAGGGCGTCGTGGCCGGGCAGGACGACCCGCTCCGGCAGCCCGCCGAGCCACGCCACCCGGGCGGGGCCGAGCCGGTCCGCCGCCCACGCCGACACGGGGTCGCCGCCCGTGGCGATCATGCGGTCCGTGTTGCCGCGGATCGCCGTCGCCGGGCGCGCGTCGGCGCGCAGCCGGTCGACGCAGTCGTCGGGCGCGGGCCCGAGGTACGCGTAGTCGCCGCCGAGCAGGAGGCCCTCGCAGCCGAGGGCCTCCGCGTCGGCGAGGACCGCCTCGAGGGCGTCCACGTTGCCGTGGATGTCGAACAGCACCGCCTCCCGCACACCGCGAGCGTAGGGCAGATCGCCCGCCGGTGCGGTGAAGGGGCGCACTACGCTGCGGCCGTGCCCACGGTGGTCGTGATCGGCGGCGGGATCATCGGCTGCTGCGTCGCGGACGCGCTCGCCGAGGCGGGCGTCGACGTCGAGGTGCTCGAGCGCGACCGCGTCGCGTCGGGCTCGTCCGGGCTCGCCGTGGGGGTCGTCGAGTCGCAGTACACGGATCCCGGCTGGATCGACCTGCGCGTGTTCGCGCGCCGCGCCTTCGACGCGCTGGCCGACGAGGCCGATATCGGCTTCGTGCGCTCCGGCTACCTGCGTCTCGGCTACGCCGACGCGGACGTCGCGCTGTTCGCGAGGAGCGTCGAGCACCAGCGCACGCTCGGCGTGGAGGACGCGCGCGTCGTCGGCGTGGCGGAGATCGCGGCGCTGGTGCCGTCGCTCCGCACCGACGACGTCGCCGGCGGGCTCTGGTGCCCAAGCGACGGCTACGTCGACCCGCACCTGGCCACCGCCGCCTTCGCCGAGCGGGCGCGCGCGCGCGGCGCGCGCATCGTGGAGGGCTGCGCGGTCACCCGGGCCGAGCGCGCGGGTGGCGCCTGGCGCCTCGAGACGACGCAGGGCGCGCGGCGGGCCGACGTGGTGGTCAACGCCGCGGGCCCGTGGGCGAACGCGGTGGCGGCGCTCATCGGCGTGGCCGGCGACGTGTCGCCGCAGCGGCGCTCGGCGATCCAGGTGCATCTCGCGGAGCCCCTCTCCGCTGTGCACCCGTTCACGATGAACTACATCCCCGGCGTCGACCCGTACGGGGCCTACGTGCGCCATGAGGCCGCCGACCGCCTGATCTGCGGCCTCCACTCGGAGGACCTGCTCGACCCGCCGAGCGACCCCGACGACTACCCGCGCGGCGTCACGCAGGACTGGCAGGAGCAGCTGGCCGGGCAGCTCGCCTTCCGCTTCCCGGGGCTCGCGGACGGGATGGCCTTCGGCGAGGGCTGGTCGGGCCTCTACCCGTGCCGCCCATCGCGCGAGCCGTCGATCGGCTGGCGTCGCGACGTCGATGGGGTGATCGACGCCGTCGGCTTCGGCGGTGGCGGGCTGCAGTCGGGCCCGGCCGCCGGCGCGCTCGTGCGCGACTGGCTGCTCCACGATGCGCCCGTGGCGATCCCGAGCGCGGCGTCGCTCGCCCCGGCCTAGGTCGCGCTCACGGCGCGAGCGAGCGCTGGTAGTCGGCGACGTGCCGGGCCATCGCCGCGCGCGCCCCGTCCGCGTCGCCCGCGACGATCGCGTCGGCGACGGCCTCGTGCTGCGCCATCACGTCGCCGAGCGCCTCGGAGCGGTCGAGCAGGACGTTCCAGCGCCGCAGCACGTGGCTGAACAGCCACTCCAGCGTCTGCTCGAGCATGCCGTTCGCCGTCATCGCCCAGATCTGCCGGTGCAGCTCGCGGTCGAGCGCGATCAGGGCGCGCCGGTCCGGGGCCGGCCGTGCGAGCTCGGCGTGCGTGCGCGCGATCACGTCGGCGAGCGCCGCGCGCTGCTCGTCGCTGCCGCGCTCGGCGGCGAGGCCCGCGGCCTGCGGCTCGAGCACGGAGCGCATCTCGAAGATGCGCCCGAGGTCCGAGTCGTTGAGGTCCGCGACGAGGGTCCCGCGGCGCGGCAGGATCACCACCAGGCTCTCCCACTCGAGCCGCCGCAGCGCCTGGCGCACCGGGGTCAGGCCGACGCCGAGGCGCTCGGCGAGGCCGCGTTCGTCGAGCAGGGCGGCGGGCGGCAGCTCGAGCGAGACGATCATGTCCTTGATCGCGCGGTACGCCTCCGCCGACTTCGAGTCGGCGTCGGCCGCGCGCCGCGCGGAGGCCGCGAGCATGCTGGTGGCGACGGGGGCGGGATCGGTCACCTGCGCAGTATCGGTGAAATGTCTGCTGGCGGGTGCGGGAGGCGGGCGGCAGCGTCGCGCTGACGAACCGGGCGGCGCTGCGCCGCCGCGTCAGCGCACGACGCGCGCGAGGATCGGCCCGGCCAGCGCCAGCATCAGCACGTAGGCGGCCACGAGCGGGCCGAGCTCTCCGGTGGCGCCGCCGGCCACGGCGATGCCGGCGATCACGATCGAGAACTCGCCGCGGGCGATCAGGGCGAGGCCGGCGCGCATGCGGCCGCGGCGGGCGACGCCGGCGCGACGCGCCGCGTACCAGCCGGTGCCGTACTTGGTCGCCGCGGTGACGACGGCGAGGATCGCGGCGGGGATCAGCACCGCCGGGATCGACCCGAGGTCGATCGAGAGGGCGAAGAGCACGAAGAACGCGGCGGCGAAGAGGTCGCGCAGGGGCGCGATCAGCGCGCCGGCGCGGTGCGCGACGGTGCCCGAAAGGGCGATGCCGACGAGGAAGGCGCCGAC
>JAURLF010000061.1 GCA_030831375.1 Gaiellales bacterium
CGATCCCCGCGCTCGAGGCATCCGGCCACGGCCGCGTGATCCTGACCTCCTCCATCACCGGCCCCAACACGGGCTTCCCGGGCTGGTCGCACTACGGCGCCACGAAGGCGGGGCCGCTGGGCTTCATGCGCACCGCCGCGATCGAGCTCGCGCCGAAGCGGATCACGGTCAACGCCGTCCTGCCGGGCAACATCGTTACCGGTAGCCTCGAGGACCTCGGCGAGGACTACGTCAACCAGTCGATCGCGACGATCCCGATGGGGGCCCTCGGCGATCTCGACGACATCGGCTACGCGGCGCTGTTCTTCGCCACCGACGAGGCCAAGTACATCACCGGCCAGCCGCTGATCATCGATGGCGGGCAGACGCTGCCCGAGTCCCCGCTCGCGATGGAGCTGATCTGAGCAAGGCCGGCAGCGGGAGGCAGGCGGGCGGCGGGGCCCTCGGGCCCGCCGCCCTCGCCGTCCGCGACCGCATCGTCGGGGAGATCGCCGCGGGCGTGCTCGCCCCCGGCGAGCGCCTCGGCGGCGAGCGCGACCTGGCCGAGCAGTACGGCGTCAGCCGCTCGACGCTGCGCCAGGCGCTCGACGCGCTCGAGACCGCGGGCGCGGTGCGGCGCGCCCCGGGCCGCACCGGCGGCACCTTCGTCGCACCGCGGCGCGTCGAGCGCGACCTGACGAGCCTCGCGGGCCTGCCGTCGTACCTGCGCCGGCAGGGCTTCTCGTCGGACGCGCGCGTCCTCTCCACCGGCACCGTGGAGGCCGACGAGGAGACCGCGCAGGCGCTCGGGCTCGCCACGGGCGACCTCGTGCTCGAGGTCGTGCGGGTCCGGCTCGCCGACGGCGAGCCGATCTCGCTGGAGCGCGCGCGCTTCCCCGCCGGCCGCTTCCCGGGCCTGCTCGACCACTCGCTCGGCGGCTCGCTCTACGAGCTCCTGCAGGCCGAGTACGCCGTGCGCCCCGGCGAGGCCGAGGAGCGCATCCAGATCGTCGGCGCCGGCTCGCTCGAGGCGAAGGTGCTCGAGGTGCGCCGCTCGACGCCGCTGGTGGCGATCGCGCGCACCGCCTGGGACCGCGACGGCCGCGCCTTCGAGCACTCGCACGACCTGTTCCGGTCCGACCGCGTGCAGATCGTCGTGCGCACCCCCGCCGGCGAGGCGGAGGCGAGCGGCGTCGCCAGCACGATCGAGGTCGTCGCCTAGGAGGCGACCTCGGCGCGCGCCCGGCGCGCCGCGCCGGCGCCCGTCCAGGCGCTCGTCTCCGCGTACCACGAGCCGAGGTAGTCGCCCGCCAGGTGGATCCGCTCCTGCGGGCGCATCAGGGTCGGCTGGATGCGGCCGCGGCCGACGAACGGGAACGGGATGCCCGGGTCGACGCGGTGGATCATCCGCTCCACGACGTGCCCCCGGACCCCCGGCAGGACCTGTTCGAGGTCGGCCTGGAAGCGATCGAGCACCTCCTCGTCTGAGAGCCCCGCGATCGCGCGGCCGAGGTTCGCGGGCGCGTAGACCATGAAGCTCGACCCCTTCGGCCGCTCCGGCAGGATCTCGGATACGACGTTGGCCATGTTGAAGAGCATCGACGTCGAGCGCTTCGGGGTGGCGATCCCGTAGATGCCGTCCCAGGGCTGCGGGCCCTCCTCGTCCGTCAGGAACGCGGCGGCCGTGGTCGGCCCGTAGACGATCGCGCGCAGCGCCTGCTCGAGGTCGGCGGGCAGGCCCTCGACGAGGTCGGCAGTCAGGTGCGACGGCGTCGACATCACGACCGACTTCGCGCGCAGCGTGCGCTGGCCGTCGGGGCCCTCGACGTCGACGAGAACGCGGTCGCCGTCGCGGCGGACCGCCACGGCCCGCGTCGAGTAGCGGACGTCGCGCTGCCCCGCCGCGAGCGCGTCGAGGAGCCGCTGGGGGCCGCCGACGATCGCGCGGCCGAGGCCGTCGTCCTTGTTCCAGACGAGGTGGAAGTAGCCGACGCCGTAGCCGGCCGCGATCTCCTCGGGCTCGCCGGTGCCGCGCGTCAGCGTGCAGCGGAAGAACGCATCCACCTCGGGCGACATGCGGCCGATCGCATCCGTGAAGGAGGCGTCGTCCATGAAGTCGAGCATCCGCTGCTGGAGCACGGCCGGGTCCTCGCCGGGCACGGGCCTCGCGACCTTCGCGTACTGCGCCACCAGTCGCCGCAGCTTGAGGCCCACCTTGACGAACTCGAGCCGCGCCGACGTCGAGAACGGCAGCCGCAGCGGGTACAGCTCGATCGGGCCGTTGGCGATCAGCCGGCCCTCGTAGGAGACGGCGGTGAGGATGCCGGGCACGTCGGTGGCCTGCACCCCGGTCTCGTCGAGCAGCCGCCCGACCGCGGACTCGGGGCCGCCGTAGACGTGCGCGCCGAGGTTCATCCACAGGGGACCGCGCTCGACCGAGCGGATGCGCCCACCGGGGCGCTCCGTCGCCTCGACCACCACCACGTCGAGGTCGCGCAGGTCCCAGGCCGCCGCGAGTCCGGCGATGCCGGCCCCGACGATGACGACGTCATGGTCCTCGCTGCTCATGGGGGCAGCGTAGAGGCGCGGCGGCTAGGAGGCGAGCGCCGCCGCCAGCGCCCGCACCCCGTCGGGCCCCACGCCGCAGCAGCCGCCGACGAGCGTCGCGCCGGCGTCGCGCCACGCGCGCACCACGTCGTCGGGAAAGCGCCCCGCCCCGCCGACGGCCCAGCTGCGGGCCGCGCCGTCCCAGACGCGCCCATCGTTCGGGTAGACGACGACGGCGAGCCCGGGCGCGGCCACGCGGATGCGGTCGATCAGCTCGAGCACGTGCTCGGGCGCCGTGCAGTTACAGCCGACGGCGCGCACGCCGGGCGCCGCGGCGACGCGGGCCACGGCGTCCTCGATCGGCGTGCCGTCGGCGATCCGGCCGCCGTCCCGGCACTGGAAGGAGACCCAGGCGTCGGGACCGTCGAAGCGCTCCTGGAGCGCGGCGATCGCCTCGGCCTCGAGCACGTTCGGGATCGTCTCCCAGGCGAGCAGGTCCGGCCCGGGGCCGAGCAGCGCGGCGACGCGGTCGCGGTGGAAGCGCTCGATCTCGTCGCGGCCGGCGCCGCCGTACTCGCCCGTGTACTCCTGCCCGTCGGCGAGCATCGCGCCGTACGGCCCGAGCGACGCCGCGACGAGCGCCGGGGGCGCGGTCGGCGCCTCGCGCCGCCACGCATCGCGCGCGGCCTGCGCAAGGGTGACGCTGGTGGCGAGCAGGAGGTCCGCGTCCGCGGACTCGACGCCGACCCGGGCGAACGACGCGCGGCTGGCCTGGTACGAGGCGGTGATCACGACGCGGGCGCCCGCACGCAGATAGGCGAGGTGGACGGCCTCGACCATGGCCGGGCCGTCGCGCAGGAGGCGCGCCGACCAGAG
>JAURLF010000062.1 GCA_030831375.1 Gaiellales bacterium
CACGTACGGCGGTCAGAACCTGACCCCGGCGAACGTCGCGCTCCTGTCCGCCGGCTGCAAGGACGTCAAGGACGCCCCGGCGACGCGCGAGCCGCCGTCGCAGACCAAGGTCACGCTGTGCCACAGCGGGTCGGGCAAGAACTGGGTCTCGATCTCCGTCGCCTGGGAGGCCGTCGTCAAGGCCGGCCACGGCGACCACATCCACGACATCATCCCGCCGTTCTCCTACGTCGACGGCGGCGTGCGCAAGACGTACCCGGGCAGCAACTGGGACGCCGACACCGAGGCGATCCTCGACAACGACTGCAAGCTGCCGCGCGCCGGTCGGAACCTGCCCTTCCGCTCCACCGACGGCACCGACGTCGACCCGGGCCCCGAGAAGGACCGGTCGAAGGTCACGCTCTGCCATCGCGAGGGTGGCCCCAAGTGGGTCTCGATCACGATCGCCTGGCAGGCCGCGATCCGCGGCCACGACAAGAACCACCCGAAGGACATCATCCCGCCGTTCACCTACGCCGAAAACGGCGTCGAGCAGGCCTACCCCGGCCAGAACTGGGACGAGACCGGCCGCACCATCTACACCAACGACTGCACGCCGCCCGCTGACCCCGACCCGAAGCCCGACCCCAAGGTCGACCCGCGTGGCGACGATCCGACCGAGATCGTGCTCTGCCACGCGACGGGGACGTCGACGTACGCCCGCTCGACGATGTACTGGGAGCTCGCCCTGACCGATCACGCCACGGTCCACCCGAGCGACATCATCCCCGCCTTCCGGTACGTGACCGGAGGCAAGGTCAAGTCGTACGCGGGGCAGAACTGGGACGCCGCGGGCCAGGCGATCTTCGACGCCGGCTGCGTGAAGAAGCCCGCGGGCGATCCCGAGCCGCCGTCGGTCACCGATGAGCCCGTCACGCCCTCGGTGAACTGCGTCAGCGTCAATGCCAACGGCACCTACAACGCGATCTTCTCGTACCGCAACGGCAACACGCTGTCCCGCTCGATCGCGGCCGGCGGCGACAACCGCGTCGACCTCGACGCGGCCGCAGCCGGTGCGGCCGTGCCGGGCGTGCCGACCGAGTTCGTCCCGGGCTACGTGGCCGTCGCGATGACCGTCGCGTCGATCCCCGAGGACGGCACCGCAACCTGGGTCGTGACGTACGGCGGCACCGCGCGCTCCGCCGCCGCGTCGCTCGACTCCTCCCCGCGTTGCCCGGAGGTCGCCGAGACCACCGACGTCAGCGTCATCGCCACCTGCATCACGCCGACCGCGAGCGGCTTCGACGCCGTCTTCGGCTATCAGAACAACAGCCTCAACACGGTGCAGATCCCCGTCGGCGTCGACAACTACGTGCGCATCGGCGGCGCCGCCAACGGCCTCTCGGTCGGCCAGCCGACGGCGTTCGCGCCCGGCCTGCAGCTGAGCGCCTTCACCGCGCAGGCGATCCCGACGAGCAGGTCCGTCGAGTGGACCATCACGATCGGCGGCGTCACGCGCACCGCGACGGCGACCTCGGCCACGGAGCGCTGCTCCGGCGATCCGGCGAAGCCGCCGGCGGAGCCGAACGAGCCGATCGGCGTGTTCCCCGCGTGCGTGTCGGCGAACGGCGACGGCACATACAACGCCGTCTTCGGCTACACCAACGTCAACCCGGGCACGGTCGAGATCGCGGCCGGCGATGCGAACGCGGTGGCGCTCGTCCCGACCCTCGGCGACGGCGCGAGCCGCGGCCAGCCGACCGTCTTCCTGCCGGGCACCACCGCCGCCGCGTTCGTCGTCTACGACATCCCGGCCACGCACGAGGCGACGTGGACGCTCTCCTACCAGGGCACGACGACGGCCACGGCGGGTGTCGCCTTCCCGACGAAGTGCCTGAAGTCCCGCACGACTGGGACCCCCGATCCCGACCCGACGCCGGACCCGAACCCGCCCGTGGTCCCGCCGGCGATCGTGCCGCCGACCGTGCAGAGCTACAGCCTCGGCGTGTACGTCTCCTGCATCACCGTGCGCGGCGGCCGCTACACCGCCACCTTCGGCTACGCCAACCCGGGTGCGCAGGCCTTCTCGATCGGCGCCGGCCCGTCGAACGCCGTCCGCGGGGCGGGCACGGGCGCCAAGGGCCAGCCCACCACGTTCCTGCCGGGCGCCAACGGCGCGGCGTTCACGGTCTCGGGGCTGCGCCTCGGCGCCACCCCGACGTGGACCGTCAAGCTGCCGAGCGGCCAGGTGGCGACCGCCACGGCGAACGCGACGATGGATTCGTGCCGCTCGTCTCGGCTCGGCGGCCAGCCGCCGAAGATCACCACGGTGATCCTCCCGCCGAAGAAGGCGACGAAGGTCGGCTCGAAGGACAACACGACCGTCAAGACGACGAACAAGGGCACCAAGACCCTCTACGACGTGCGGGTCGTGATTCCGAAGTTCCCGAACCGCTCGGCCCCGGTCAAGCGCGTGGCGCAGAAGGGCCTGACCTGCAAGGCGTCCGGCACGGGCACCGTCTGCACGATCAAGACGCTGCTGCCGGGCCAGTCGACGAGCGTCGTCCTGACGACGATCCCGCGGGCGCCGGGCGTCGTGACGGGCACGACGAACTCGCGCGGCTACTCGTCGACGAACCAGCGCGTCGACGCGGTCGACTCCGGGCCCCTCAAGGCCTACGGCGTCTTCTCGAGCCCCGTCACCGGCTAGGCGCGTCGATCTAGGAGCGCGGCTGCCCGTGCCCCGGCGTCGTGCGGCCGCCGAGGCGCGGCGGCACGCGCGCCTCGAGCACGTGCACGACCCACGCCAGCAGCACCACGAAGGCCGAACCCGTGAGCACGGGGAAGAGCACGAAGGCGAGATCCGGGGCGACGGGCGCGAAGATGATGACCATGACCGTGGCGCAGGCGGGAGGGTGCACGCACGAGGCGAGGCGCATCGCCACGAGGGCCAGGCCGAGCGCGATCGGCGCGGCGATCAGCCCGTCGTGACCGGTGCCGAGCGCCCACATGACGCCGACGGCGACGAGAGCGGACAAGGCCTGCCCGCCGATCACGTTCCACGAGCGCGTGATGGTCATGCCCGGCGCCGTGAACAGGATCGCGAGCGACGCGGCGAGGGGCGCCATGAAGAGCGGCAGGTCGACCGCGTCGGAGACCATCGAGTCGGCGTACAGGAGCGCGGCGATCGCGAGCGTCGCGGCGATGATCTCGATCGGCGACAGCTCGGACGGTCGGGGGATCGCCCGCGACCATCCGGCGCGGGGCTCGGGGGTGGCCATGCGTGCGTCGTTCGCCCCCCCGGGCCCGGTCCCTGCGACGCCGTGCCCGGTACGCTGCGCCGAGCGGGCGGTTAGCTCAGCTGGTCAGAGCACCTGCTTTACACGCAGGGGGTCGGGGGTTCGAGCCCCTCACCGCCCATCACCGCATGACCGCTGCGGCGCAACCCGACCCGTGAAGCGGGATCCCACCCGTCTCGGTAAGCGTTCGGTAAAGGCGGCGGCCGGGATCGTGCGCCCGGCGATTTCCCTTCCCGTCGGCGCAGGCGCGTCGACCGCCTCACATCCCCCGTCGCAGACGGAGACGAAGGAGAACCGCATGAAGAAGCGCATCACGACCCTCGCCCTGCTGGTGGCCGCGATGGTGCTCGGCGCGACGGGCGTGGCCACGGCGGCCGGCCAGGACGCCCGCCAGTCGAAGAACATCGTCGAGGTGGCCGCGGGCGACAAGCGGTTCTCGACGCTGGTCTCCCTGGTCGCCAAGGCCGGCCTCGTCGACACGCTGTCCGGCCCGGGCCCGTTCACGGTCATGGCCCCGACGAACGCCGCCTTCCGCAAGGTGCCGTCCGCGACGCTGAACGCGATCGGCGCCGACCACGACCTGCTCACGCAGGTGCTGACGTACCACGTCATCAGCGGCAAGGTGAAGGCCAAGAAGGTCCTGACCATGAACAACAAGCCGGTCAAGACGGTGCAGGGCTCGAAGTGGAGGGTCCGCATCCGGCCGAGCGGCCTCTACCTCGATAACCCGTGGGGCTACGCGATGGTCACGAAGGCCGACGTGAACGCCTCGAACGGCGTCATCCACGTGATCGATCAGGTGCTGGTGCCCCAGTCGGTCATCAAGCAGCTCGAGGGCTGAGTCCCCGTCGGCGCCGGGCCCTCGCGCCCGGCGCCGACCCGGGTCACCCCTTCCCGAGCTCGCCGAGGATCTCGCCGTAGCGCTGGTCGCGCCAGGCGAGCGCCGCCTTCAGGCCCTCCGCGCGCACGAGCTCGTCGAAGGCCTCCTGCTCCGGCGTGCGGGCGCCGTTGAGCATGGCGGAGAGGTCGAGGTTGGCCTCGACCGCCTCGAGCAGGCCGGCGGCCTTCTGGGCCCGGTTGAGCGCCTGCTTCGTCAGCTGCAGGACGCGCAGCGGCGTCGGCGCGATGCGCGCCACCCACTCCCCCACCTCGTCCTCGAGCCGGTCGGCGGGGACGACGCGATTGGCGAGGCCCCAGTCGAGCGCCGTCGGCGCGTCGATCGTGTCGCCGGTCAGGAGCAGCTCGCGGGTGCGGCGCTCCCCGAGGACGAACGGCATCAGCAGCGTGACGGGACCCGAGCCGTAGCGCACCTCGGGCTCGCCGAAGCGGGCGTCGTCGGTGCAGATCATCAAGTCGCAGGCCATCGCGACCTCCATGCCGCCGGCCAGGCACCAGCCGTGGACGGCGGCGATGGTGGGCTTCGGGAGCGCCCACAGGCGCATCGTGACGGCGACGTCGCGGGCCAGGACCTCGTGCCACTCGGTGATCGTGGGCTCGACCTCGGCGGCCTCCTGCTCGAGGTCGTAGCCGGCGCAGAAGGCGCGGCCCGCGCCGCGCACGACGACGACCCGCACCTCGTCGTCGGCCTCGGCGCGGTCGATCGCCGCCTCCAGCTGGTCGACGAGCGCGTACGTCATCGCGTTCAGCTTGTCGGGGCGGTTGAGCGTGATCCACGCGGACGGGCCGCGGCGCTCGTAGAGGACGAGGTCATCGGGCATGCGGCGATGCTACCGCGCCGCCACCTGCCCTTGCGGTACCAGTTTGGTACCATTCGCCGCATGGCGATGAACCTCCGGCTCACCGATGAGGAGCAGGCGCTCCTCGACGACATGTCCTCGGCCTCCGGCCTGTCCAAGGCCGAGGTCCTGCGGCGCGCCCTCGTCGAGAAGGCGATCCGCGACGGGCATCGCTCCCAAGTCGAGCAGTCGCTCGACTGGGCGCTCGAGCGCTACGACGACCTGCTGCGCCGGCTCGGAACGGCATGAGCGAGACGCCGGTCCTCCTGCCGACCGGCGAGGACCTCGAGCGGATCGCAGCCCGGATGGGCCTCTCGGTGCGCGACGGGGGGCTCCTGATGTCGGCGTCGATCCGCCCGGCCACGCGGCTCTACGGCGAGGAGATGTACCCCGGGGTGGTGGCGAAGGCGGCCGCGCTGATGCACTCCATCGTCACCCACCACCCGCTGGTCGACGGCAACAAGCGGCTGGGATGGCTCGCGCTGGTCATCGCTCTCGACCTGAACGGCATACGCCTCGACGTGCCCGACGACGAGGCGTTCGATCTCACGATCGCCGTCGCGGCCGGGACGGCGGGACTCGACGACATCATCGCCGCCATCGAGGCGTGGCTCGGGGGCGACGGGTCGCCGCCCCCGGACCGCTAGCCCCCGACCCCGAACCGCCCTCTCATCCCCGGTCGACGGAGCGGACAGCGTCGCGCAGCCACGGCTCGATGTGCTCCAACCAGAAGCGGTCGGCCTCGAACAGCCCGATCATGAAGCCGTGGACCTCATCGGAGGTGCGCCTGAGGCGGAACCCGTTCAGGCGCAGGAAGACGTCGACGACCCCGAACGCCGCGCGCTTGTTGCCGTCGACGAAGGAGTGGTTCACGGCGAGGCTCTCGAGCAGCGCCGCGGCCTCCTGGACGACGTCGTCGTAGTACCCGAGCTGCGGGCGCACGAGGGCCGACTCGAGCGCGCCGGCGTCGCGCAGCCCGCTGCCGCCGCCGTAGCGGCGCAGGAGCACGCCGTGGATGAGGAGCGCCTCGTCGACGGTGACGTAGCGCCTCACCCTGCCGGTCACCGGGCCAGACGCTCGTAGAGGCTGTCGAACTCGGCGATGCTCGCCGCCAGCGCCTCGGCCACGGCCGGGTCGACAGCCGCGCCGGAGCGACGCGCGAGGTACTCGCGCATCGCGTCCTCGAGCACCGCCTGCAGCTGGCGCCCCTCCTCCGCGGCGACCGCGCGCATGGCGGCGAGGATCTCGGGGTCGGCTTGGGATGCGAACTTCTCGCGGGTGGGGGCCATGCGGGCGCCTTTCGTCAAGAAACATCAAGATAGCAGTGGTGGGGTCCCCTCGCACCGGCGCGGGTACGCTGCCGGCGTGAGCATCGTCGACGACGCACGCACGCAGGGCGCGCCGAGTGGCGTCCGGCTGCGCCCGCATGTGGCCGGCCTCGACGTGTACCTGCCCGGGGCCTCCACGGGCGTGCCGGCGGGCGTGCCGATCGTCAAGCTGTCGTCGAACGAGGGCGCCGAGGGGCCGCTGCCGGAGGCCGTCCGCGCGATGGAGGCGCTCGCCCCGGAGCTGCACCGCTACCCCGACTCGACGGGGCTCGTGGAGGCGATCGCCGCCGACCGCGGCCTGCCGTCGGAGCTGGTCACGGTCGGCCCGGGTGCGGACATGCTGATCCAGTACCTCGCGTCGGCCTTCCTCGGCCCGGGCGATGACGTCGTGTTCGCCTGGCCCGCCTTCGTCTCGTACGCCCTGACCGCGCAGAAGCAGGA
>JAURLF010000063.1 GCA_030831375.1 Gaiellales bacterium
CCGGCGGCTACCTGCTCGGCGCGATCCTGTCGCACCAGTGGGTGTTCGACATCCGCCCCGACGACGTCTACTGGTGCACCGCGGACTGCGGCTGGGTGACGGGCCACACGTACGTCGTCTACGGGCCGCTCGCGAACCACTCGACCGGCATCCTCTACGAGGGCACGCCCGAGTACCCGACCTGGGAGCGCCACTGGGAGATCGTCGACCGCCACAAGGTGACGATCTACTACACCGCGCCGACCGCGATCCGCGCGCTGATCAAGGCCGGTGAGGCCGCCGTGCAGAAGTACGACACGTCGTCGCTGCGGCTGCTCGGCACCGTCGGCGAGCCGATCAACCCGGAGGCGTGGATCTGGTACCACGAGCACGTCGGCGGCGGGCGCTGCCCGATCGTCGACACGTGGTGGCAGACGGAGACGGGCTCGATCGTGCTGTCGCCGCTGCCGGGGCTCTCCACGACGAAGCCGGGCTCGGCGATCGGCCCGCTGCCCGGCATGAAGCCGGTCATCGTCGACGAGCAGGGCCAGCCGGTGCCGACCGGGGGCGGTGGCTACCTGACCCTGCAGCGGCCGTGGCCGTCGATGCTGCGCACGATCTGGGGCGACGACCAGCGCTTCGTCGACACGTACTGGTCGCGCTTCGGCCCGACGGTCTACTTCACGGGTGACGGCGCCCGCACCGACGACGATGGCGACATCTGGCTGCTGGGCCGCGTCGACGACGTCATCAACGTCGCCGGGCACCGCATCTCCACCACCGAGGTCGAGTCGAGCCTCGTCGGCCACCCCGCGGTCGCGGAGGCGGCGGCGATCGGCGCGCACGACGAGATCAAGGGCGAGCACATCGCGGCCTTCGTGATCCTGCGCGACGGCAGCGAGCCGACGGACGATCTGCGCGCGGAGCTGGCCCAGCACGTCGCCGTCGGGATCGGCAAGTTCGCGAAGCCGTCGCTGCTCCTCTTCGCGCCCGACCTCCCGAAGACGCGCTCCGGCAAGATCATGCGGCGGCTCCTCAAGGACATCGCCGAGGGCCGCGAGCTGGGTGACGCGACGACCCTGCGCGATCCCGCGATCGTCGAGGCGATCAAGTCCGACGCGGATCGTCAGCTGGGCCGGGCGTAGCCCGCGCCGTCCGCAGGCGGCGCGCCGAGCGCACCAGCATCTCGCCGCCGACCAGCAGCAGCACGACACCGAACGCGCGCGCGAGCACCTCGTCGTCGAGGCGGATCGCGACCTCCGCGCCGAACAGCACCCCGATCGCGGCGCCGCCGCCCATCAGCGCGGCGGCCCGCCAGTCGACCTGGCCCTCGCCGCTCTGACGCCAGGCGCCGATCAGGGCGACCGGGATGATCGCCGCGAGCGACGTGGCCTGCGCATCGAGCTGGTCGAAGGCGAACAGGAAGACGAACGTGGGCACGAAGACGATGCCGCCGCCGACGCCGAAGAGGCCGGCGAGGAGGCCCGCGGCGACGCCGGCCAGGGCGGCCAGCGCGATCAGCTCCGGGCTCGCGTCCATCAGCCCCAGATCACCAGCCGCAGGCCGATCGCGATCACGAACATCCCGAACCCGAGCACCAGCCAGTCGGCGGGCAGGCGCCGCTGGATGCGGATGCCGATCAGGACGCCGACCACGGCGGGGATGCCGATCAGGGCGGCGCCGAGCCAGTCGACGTGGTCGGTCCCGGCGTAGCGCACGACGCCGATCAGGCTGGTCAGGATCAGGGTCGCGAGGGAGGTGGCGGCCGCCATCCGCGGCGGCATCTTCGCGACCAGCATCAGCAGCGGCACGATCACGATGCCGCCGCCGATCCCGAACATCGCGGCGAAGAGCCCCGACACGACGCCGATCCCGACGAGGGGCAGCAGGTTCCCCTGCCGGAGCCGGGCGGAGACGTCCACGGGGCTATGGTATCCCGCAGTGGCGTTCGACCCCCTCGCTCCCCTCCGCGCGGACCCCGGGGCGGGGGCGGTCCTGCTCGACGTGGATGGCACGCTCGCCCCGATCGCGCCCCATCCCGATCGCAGCGCCGTCCCCGCGACGACCCTCGCGACGCTGGCCCGCCTGGCGCGGCGCTACGCGCTGGTGGCCTGCGTGTCGGGGCGCGCCGCGCGCGACGCCGGACGGCTGGTCCCCGTCGACGGCGTCGTCGTGATCGGCAACCACGGCCTCGAGCTCCTGGCGGGCGGGGAGGCGCGCTGGGCGAGCGGTGTCGAGCGCTGGCTGCCCGCGGTCAGGGCCGCGGCCGACGCCCTCGGCCCGATCGCCCTCGAGGCGGGCGGCTGGGTCGAGGACAAGGGCGCGACCCTGACCGTGCACGTGCGCGAGGCGCCCGACCCGGACCGCGCCCGCGCGCTGCTCGAGGAGCGGGGCCTGCCGGTGATCGCGGCGCAGGGCCTCGCCTGGCGCTGGGGGCGGATGGCGCTCGAGGCGCGCCCGCCCCTCGACATCGACAAGGGCAGTGCGGTGCGCGCCCTCGTCGCGTCGCGGCCCGCCGTGGCCCGCTCGCTCTACGCCGGAGACGACCTGACCGACCTGGATGCGCTGCGCGCCGTCGACGTCGGCGTCGCCGTGCGCTCCGACGAGACGCCGCCCGAGCTGCTCGCGGCCGCGACGCTGGTGGTCGAGGGGCCCGCGGCCCTCGCCGACCTCCTCGCCGGCCTCGCCGTAGACTCCGCCTGATGGGGTCCGATCGCCTGCGCACGATCTGCCTGGCCCTCGCCGTCGGCCTCGTCCTCAGCGACTCGTCGATCGTCGTCCTGGCCCTGCCGGACATCCTCGTGCGCTTCTCGCTCACGATCGGCGAGGTGTCGTGGGTCCTGACCGGCTTCAACGTCGTCCTCGCCGTCGTCGCCGTCCCCGTCGCGTACGTCGTGCGCCGGCGCGCTCCCGGACTCCTGCTCCTGATCGGGCTGGCGGTCTTCGCGGCCGCGTCGCTCTTCTGCGCGCTCGCCCCCTCCTTCGAGGTGCTGCTCGTCAGCCGCGCCGTGCAGGCCGTCGGCGGCGCGCTCGCCGTCACCGCCGCGCTCGAGGTGCTGCCCCTGACGACGGGGTCCGAGCGGCGCGCGGCCGTCGTCTGGGCGACGGCGGGCGCCCTCGGCGCGGCCTGCGGCCCCGCCCTCGGCGGCCTGCTCACCCAGCTGATCTCGTGGGAGGCGATCTTCTTCGTGCAGGTGCCCGCGATCCTGCTGGCGATCCCCACCCTGCGCGTGCGCGCGCATTCGGCACCCGTGCCGGCGGGCCGGCCGCACGTGGCCGCCAACCTCGCCCTGCTCCTGCTCAGCGCCGGTCTGACCGCCGCGCTGTTCTTGATCGTGCTGCTCCTGATCGAGGGCTGGCGGATGACGCCGATCGCCACCGCGCTCGTGGTGACCGTGATGCCGATCGCCGCGATCGTCGGCGCGCGGCTGTTCGGGAGCCTCGGCACGCTGCCCGCCCGCGCCGCCGCCGGCACGGTGCTGCTGGCCGCCGGCCTCGCCGGCCTCGCGCTCCTGCCCGAGCCGACCTGGCAGTGGACGGTGCCGCCGCAGATCGCGATCGGCGTCGGCCTCGGCATCACGATCGAGGCGCTCACCGACGCCGCCCTCAAAGGCCGCTCGCCGCAGGCCGTGCACGGCGGCTGGACGCTCGCCGCCCGCCACGTCGGGCTCGTGATCGGGATCGTCGCGCTGACGCCGCTCTTCACGCACCAGCTTGCGGTGCAGCAGGAGCAGGTCGAGCGCCAGGGCGTCGCCCTGCTCCTCGACGCGCCGCTGCCCCTGTCGGAGCGGGTCGCCCTCGCCGGCCGGCTCGGCGACGCGATCAGCGGCGCGAGCGGCCGCATCCCCGACCTCGACGAGGCGTTCGGGCGCCCGCCCGACGATCCGGAGCAGGCCACGGCGTGGCGTGGGCTGATCGAGCGACTCGACCGCGCGATCCGCGAGGCCGCCACCGCCGCTGCCGCCTGGCCGTTCCTCGCCGCCGCGGGACTCGTGCTGCTCGCGCTGGTGCCGATCGCCGTGGGGCGCAGGCGGATCGATCTCTGAACCGCGCGCCGGTGCGGGCCCTGTGCGCGGACCCGGGGCGGGTCGAGATCTGAAGCAGGCGCGCCGTGCTGCGGGAGAGGGCCGGTCCGACAAGCCCGTGGAGCGCGAACGGCCTCGGACCGGCAGGCGCCGATCCGAGGCCGCATTCGTGCGTGACTAGCCGACCCGAACGACCGGCGTCGGCGGCTCCGCACCGCCGAGCACCGCGACCGCGTTCTCCGCGGCGAGCACGCCCATCGCGGTCCGCGTCTCCACCGTGGCCGAGCCGAGGTGGGGGATCAGGACGGCGTTCTCGAGCTCGAGGAGGCCCGGGTTGACCTTCGGCTCCTCCTCGAAGACGTCGAGGCCGGCGCCGGCGATCTCGCCGGCCCTGAGCGCGTCGACGAGCGCCTGCTCGTCGACCACGGGGCCGCGCGTCGTGTTGATCAGGAAGGCGTCGGAGCGCATCTGCTTGAGGCGCGCCGCGTCGATCAGGTGCTGCGTGTCCGCGTTCAGCGGGCAGTGCAGGCTGACCACGTCGGCCGTCTCGAGCAGCTCGTCGAAGGTCACGTAGCGCGCTCCGAGCTCCTGCTCGACTGCCGGGTCGGCCTGGCGGCGGCCGGAGTAGATGATCTCCATCCCGAACGCCCTCGCGCGCCGCGCCGTGGCCTGGCCGATCAGGCCGAGGCCGACGATCCCGAGCGTCCTGCCCTGGATGCCCGCGCCGAGCATGTAGAACATGCTCCAGACCCACGGCGTCTGGGAGCGGATCACGCGCTCGCCCTCGCCGAGCCGGCGCGTGGCCATCAGGATCAGCGCCATCGCGATGTCGGCGGTGGCCTCCGTGAGGACGGCCGGCGTGTTCGTGAACCAGACCGAGCCCCGCCTGGCGATCGCGTCGGTGTCGACGTTGTTGTAGCCGACGGCGACGTTGGCGATCACCTTCAGCTGCGGGCCGGCCGCGTCGAGGACCTCGTCGTCGATCTGGTCGTGCAGCAGGCACACGATCGCGTCGGCCCCCGTGACGGCGTCGAACAGCTCCTCGCGGGTCAGCGGGCGGTCGTGCGGCGACAGCCAGACGTCGCCGTGCTCGGCGAGCAGGTCGAGCGCCGGCTGCGGGATCCGCCGCGTGACGACGATGCGGGGACGGCTCACGCGGCCATCTCCTCGAGCTTGCCGCGCATCAGCTCGATCGCCTCCTGGATGTTCTCGAGGCTGTTGGCGTACGAGAGGCGCAGGTAGCCTTCGCCGTGCTCGCCGAAGGCGGTGCCGGACAGCACCGCGACACCGGACTCCTGCAGCAGGCGGTCGGCGACGGTCTTCGCATCCTGGCCCGTGCCGGAGACGTTGGGGAAGGCGTAGAAGGCGCCCTTCGGGTCGCGGCAGGTGACGCCCGGCAGCGAGTTGAGGCCCTCGACGACCGCCACGCGGCGGCGGTCGAACTCGGCCATCATCGCGTTGATCTCGTCACGCGGCCCGGTCAGCGCCGCGACGCCCGCGAGCTGGGTGGCGGGGGCGGTGCACGACACCGAGTTGATGATCAGGCGGGTGATCGGCTCGCGCAGCGGCTCCGGGAGCACCGCGTAGCCGAGCCGCCAGCCCGTCATCGCGAACGTCTTCGAGAAGCCGTCGAGCAGGATCGTGCGGTCGAGCAGGCCCTCGTGCGCGGCGATCGTGTCGTGCTCTGCGCCGCCCCACAGCATCTCCGAGTAGACCTCGTCGGAGAGGATCCAGCAGTCGTGGTCGGCGAGGACCTTCGCGATCTCGACGTTGAGGTCGCGCGAGTTGTACCCGCCGGTCGGGTTGCCCGGCGAGTTGAGGATGACCATCTTCGTCTTCGGGGTCAGCCGCTCGCGCAGGTCGTCCGCGGTGAACGCGAAGTCCGTCTCCTCGGTCAGCGGCAGCGGCACGGGCACGCCGCCCGCCCAGCGGATCGCCGACTCGTAGATCGGGAAGCCCGGGTTCGGGTAGATGACCTCGTCGCCCGGGTTGACGGTGGCGAGGATGCCGAAGAACAGGAACGGCTTCGCGCCGGGCGTCACCACGATCGAGTCGGGCGAGATCTCGAGGCCGCGGTGCGTCGACAGGTGGCTCGCGCACGCCTCGCGCAGGGCGGGGATGCCGGGGGCCGGGCAGTAGTGCGTCTGGCCGTCCCGCAGCGCCTTCGCGGCCGCCTCGACGATATGGGGGGCCGTGTCGAAATCGGGCTCGCCGATCTGCAGGTGGATGACGCGCTTGCCGGTGGCCTCGAGGGCCTTGGCGCGGGCGAGCACCTCGAACGCGGTCTCCGTGCCGAGGCGGTCGAGGGCGGTGGCGAGATGGGGCATCGGGGTTCCTCCGGGGTGGGGGAGTGCCGGGCTAGGCGCGGATGCGCTCGCCGGCGGGGTCGAAGATGGGTTCGCTCGAGACGGATCCCGCGACCTCGCGGTCGAAGATCCGGATGGCCGCCCTCGTCCCCGGGACCGCCTGGTCCGCGGGAAGATAGCCATAGGCGATCGACTTGCCAACCGTGTAGCCGAAGTTGGCGCTCGTCACGTAGCCGACGGCATCGCCGTCGAGCAGGATCGGCTCGCCGCCGAGCGGGGCGGCGTCGGGGTCGTCGAGGACGATCGGCACGAGCCGCTTGCGCAGGCCGCGGGCGCGCTCCTCGAGGACCGCCTGGCGGCCGATGAAGTCGGGCTTGGAGACGTTGACGGCGAAGCCGAGGCCGGCCTCGTCCGCCGTGTAGTCGGTGTGCATGTCGACGCCGGCGAAGCGGTAGCCCTTCTCGATCCGCAGGGACTCGAAGGCGCCGCCGCCGCAGGCCGCGAGGCCGTGCTCGGCGCCGGCCTCCATCAGCCGCTCCCACAGGTGCGCGCCGTACTCGGTCGGGGCGTACAGCTCCCAGCCGAGCTCGCCCGCGTACGAGATGCGCAGGGCCAGCACGGGCACGTGCTCGACCCAGATGCGCTGCGCGCGCATGTACGGGAACGCCTCGTTCGAGAGGTCCTCCGGCACGAGCGGCTGGAGGATGTCGCGGGCCTTCGGCCCCCACAGCCCGAACACCGCCCAGGCGCTCGTGACGTCGCGCATGCGGACGCCGTCGCCGGCGGGCAGGTGGCTGCGCAGCCAGGCCACGTCGCGCGGGCCCGAGCCGCCGCCGGTGACCACGAGGTAGCGGTCGCGGTCGAGGCGCGTGACGGTGATGTCGAAGAGGACGCCGCCCGTCTCGTTCAGGCACGTCGTGTAGGCGATGCGCCCGATCGCGACGTCCATCTCGGAGGTGCACATCCGGTTCAGCCAGTCGGTCGCACCGGGGCCCTCGACCTCGACCTTCGTGAACGGCGTGAGGTCGAACAGGCCGGCGGCGGAGCGGGTGCGCGCGTGCTCCTTGCCGATCACCGGCGACCAGAACATCGACGACCAGGCGTCGCGGCTCTGGGTGTGCTCGGGGGCGGGCAGGGACGCGTTCGCCTCGAGCCACTGCGGGCGCTCCCAGCCGGCGCTCTCCAGCATCACGCCGCCGCGCTCCGCGATCCACTCGTGGGCGGGCAGCCGGCGCAGGCCGCGCGGGCTGGCCATCGGCTGCAGCGGGTGCAGGATGTCGTAGACCTCGGCGTACTGGGTGGCGCCGCGCTCGGCCACGTACATCGGGGCGGAGTGGTGCGGCTGGAAGCGGTCCGGATGGGCCGGGCCGAGGTCGATGCCGGTCGGCTGGCCGAGCATCTGGCGCACGACGCAGCGCGCCGAGCCGGCGGCGTGCGTGACCCAGATCGCCTCCGCCAGGTACAGCCCCTGCGTGTGGGAGGACTCGCCGAGCAGCGGCATGCCGTCGATCGTGAACGAGAAGTGCCCGTTGAAGGTCTCCTCGAGGCCGGCGGCGTAGACGCGCGGCATCAGGGTGCGGGTGGCGTCCCAGGCCGCCGTGAAGTGCTCCTCGGCGAACGGGCCCTGCGCGGTCTGGTGGCCGTCGGCCTCCCGCTCGAGCTCGTCCGGCATGATCGGCAGCGGCGGATGGTTGTACGAGCCGATGCCCATGCCCTGCCAGCGCTGCCGGTAGTAGACGTCCTGGTCCTGGTGGCGGACCATCGGCAGGTAGGACTCGACGGGGCCGCGCTCGACGCCCTCGATCGGGGCGCCCCAGGCGAACACGTGCTGGAGCGGCAGGAGCGGGATCGGGCGGCCGATCATGTGCTGCAGCTCGGGGCCCCAGAGGCCGCCGGCCACCAGTACCTGGCCGCAGCGGATGGTGCCCGCCGTGGTCTCGACGGAGCGCACGCGCCCGCCTGCGGTGTCGACGCCCGTGACCCGGGTCGACTCCATGAAGCGGATGCCCCGCTCCATGCAGAGGCCCTGCAGCAGGTGGCAGTACGTGACGGCGCGGCAGAGGCCGTCCGTGGGGATGTGCAGCGCGGCGAGGATCGACGACTCGTCGATCAGGGGGCACAGCTCGACGGCCTCCTTCGGCGTGATCATGCGCGTCTCGAGCCCGTACGCGGTGGCGGCGTTCTGGCGGCGGTGCAGCTCGGCGACCCGGCCCGGGGTGGTGGCCACCTCGAGGCCGCCGACGGCCGCCCACGTCTCGCACCCGTCGGCGTTGTACGAGTCGTACGCCTGCGCGGACCACTGGGCGAGCGTGCACATCAGCCGGCTCGTGTTGGTCTGGAAGACGAGGCCCGGGGCGTGGTAGGTCGAGCCGCCGGTATGGGCGAGGGGGCCCTGGTCGACGACGACGACGTTCGTGACGCCGGCCTGGGCGAGCTCCCACGCGGCCGAGGTGCCGACGATGCCGGCGCCGATGATCACGATGTCGGCCTTGGTGTCCATGCTCACGCTCCTTCCGCGGCCGGGGCCGCGCCAACGGGGGCAGCGGCGAGGAGGCGCTCGAGCTCGCGCTCGAGCCCGTCCTCGCCGGTCTCGACGATCTCCAGGGGCAGTCCGAGGATGCCGGCGGCGCGCTCCGCGCCGGCGGCGAGCTCGGGGTCGGCCGGGTCCTGGGCGAGCCAGACCACCCGGCGGTACGCGTGGAAGTAGTCGTCGCGCAGCTCGGGGCGGCGGTCGAGCCCGAGCTCCTGCACGACGAGGCGGTCGAAGCCGCGGACGAGCGCGTCGGTCAGGAGGTACGTGCCGGGCTCGTCGGCGAGGAGCGCCGCGAGCCGCTCCGGGCCGGCGAAGACGTCGTAGCAGTGGCCGCCGCGCAGGCGCTCGAGGCCGAGCTCGGCGACGACCGCGTCGAGCGCGCCGTACGTGCCGCAGTCGGCGTAGGCGACGGCGACGGCGGCGTGCCGGCCGGCCAGCTCCTCCGCCTTCGCGCGCACCTCGGGGCCGATCCCCTCGGGGCGCTGGTGGAGGAGCGGCGGCAGCGGGTGGATCGCGACGTCCCAGCCGCGGCGCTCGGCGACGCGCTCGACGTGCCGGGTCAGGAGGCCGCAGGTGATGATGGCGACGTCGCTCATTGCGGGAAGGCGAGCTGCTCGATGAAGCGGTCGTTGAAGTCGGCGCGGTCGGAGAGCTCGACGTACTCGATCTCGTCGATGAGGGCGCGTCCGGCGTGGCGCTCCTGGCGCGAGAGGACGGCCATCTTGGCGCCCTCGCCGGCGACGTTTCCGGCGCTCACGATGCGGGGGATCGGGAGTTTGGGGACCAGGCCGATGCGGATCGCGCTGGCCGCCGACAGGTACGAGCCGAAGGAGCCGGCGAGCAGCACCTGCTGGACCTCGCTCGGGTCGATCTCGAGCTCCTCCAGCAGCAGCGCCCAGCCGGTGGCGATCGCCGCCTTGGCGAATTGGAGCTCGCGGACGTCGCGCTGGGAGAGGCAGACGGCGCGGTCGACGTCGCCGGGCTCGCCGGTCCACGCGAGGACGAAGGCGCGCTGGTCGCCGATCGTCACGAGGCGGCGGCGGATCGCCTCGGGTCGCCCCGCGGCCTCGTCGTCGGTGATCAGCTTGCCGGAGGCGTCGAGCAGGCCCGTGCGGACGAGCTCGGCGACGGCGTCGACGAGGCCGGAGCCGCACATGCCGATGGGTGCCGCGTCGTCGATCACGCCGAGCTCGACGTCGTCGTCGGTCATCTTCACGATCTCGATCGCGCCGGGGGCGGCGCGCATGCCGCACTGGATGGAGGCGGCCTCGAAGGCGGGGCCGGCGGGGGCGGCGGTGGAGACGATGCGGTCCTGGTTGCCGAGTGCGATCTCGCAGTTGGTGCCGACGTCGATGAAGAGCCTGAGGCGGCGATCGCGATCGAGGCCGGATGCGAGGATGCCGGCGATGATGTCGCCGCCGACGTACGCGCCGAGCGACGGGAACACCGTGGCCGGCGCGTTCGGGTGGATCGCGATGCCGAGGTCCGTGGCGCGCAGGCCGTCGTAGCCGTCGCTGGTCATCACGAACGGGGCGACGCCGAGCGGCTCGGGGTCGATGCCGAGCACGATCTGCGTCATCGTGGCGTTGCCCGCGAGCACGACCTCGTAGATCTCCTCGGGCGCGACGGCGCCCGCCTCGGTGACCTCGCCGACGAGCTCGGCGAGCGTCTCGTGGGCGAGCTCGCGGAGCTTCGTGAGCGCGTCGGGGTCCATCATCGTGGCCGAGATGCGGCTGATCACGTCCGCCCCGAACGGCTGCTGCTTGTTGAGCATGCTGCGGACCGCGACGGGGGTGCCGGTGTCGAGGTCGAGCAGGTTCGCGACCACCGTGGTGGTGCCGAGGTCGATCGCGATCGCGAAGCGGCGCGTTGTGGTGTCGCCCGCCTCGACCGCGATCAGCTCGTCGTCGGCGACGACCGCCGTGACGTCCCACTTGGCGTCGCGCAGCACCTTGCCGAGGGTGCGCAGCACCCCGATCGGGGCGCGGACCTCGAGGTCATCCATCGCGTCCAGCACGCGCTGGATGTCGGTCCGCTGATCCGACAGCGTCGGCTCCTCGAGCACGAGGTGCCGCTTGACGATCGACGGGCGCAGGATCACCTGCCGGCCGACGCCGACGGTCGCCGCCTTGGGGCGCGTCACCAGCGGCGGCACCTCCACGTCGAGGTCGGCCTGCGTGGTGATCCGGCACGCGAGCCGCCAGCCGTCGCGCAGCTCGTCGGGCGTGAACGCGCGGCTGTCGAGCTTCGACACCGGCGCCTCGCCCGCCGTGATCCGGACGCGGCACTTCTTGCAGGTGCCGTGCCCGCCGCACGTCGAGTCGATCGCGATGCCGTTCCACGACGCGGCGTCGAAGACGGTCACGCCGCCGGGGACCTTGACCTCGATGTCGGACGGCGAGAAGCGCAGCCGGACCCGCGCCGGGGCGGTGCCGGCGGCGCCCTCTTCGATCTCCTCGGCCGCGCTCATCGGGCTACGCGCTCGCGGGGGGCCGGTAGTTGCCGATCCACCCGATGCCGTACTCGTCCTTGCCGAGCATCACGTCGGAGCCGCGGACGGCCTTGACGCACTCGTCGGAGCGCGCGTCCATGATCGCGCTGGTCATGCCCGCGCCGGCGGCCATCGCGAGGAAGGTGCCGTTGAGGGCGTGCCGGCTCGGCATGCCGAACGAGGTGTTCGACGCGCCGCAGGTGGTGTTCAGGCCGAACTCCTCCTGGATCGCGCTGATCGTCTTGAAGAAGTGGTACGCGGACTGCGGCTCGGCGCCGACCGGCATCGCGAGCGTGTCGATGACCATGTCCTCGAGCGGGATCTCCCACTTGCCGTGGACGATGTCGACGAGCTTCTTGCAGAACTCGAAGCGCTCGTCCCACGGCACCGGGATGCCCTCGTCGCCGTTGGTCAGGCAGATGATCGCCGCGTTGTGCTGCTTGACCAGCGGCAGCACGGCCTCGAGGCGGTCCTCCTCGCAGGTGACCGAGTTGACGAGCGCCTTGCCCTGGTAGACGGCGAGGCCCGCCTCGAGCGCCTCCACCACGCTCGAGTCGATGCAGATCGGCAGATCGGTCCGCTCCTGCACCATCTGGACGGCCTGCGCGAGCAGCGCCGGCTCGTCGGCGAGCGGCACGCCCATGTTGACGTCGAGGATGTGCGCGCCGCCGGCGATCTGCTCGTCGACGTCGACGAGGACCTGGCTGAGGTCGCCTGCGCGCAGCTGCTCCTGGAAGGCCTTGCGCCCCGTCGGGTTGATCCGCTCCCCGATGATGCAGAACGGCTGGTCGGGGCCGATGGTGACCGTCTTAGACGGCGACGACACGGTGGTGTGCATGCTGCTCCCTCTCGCTGCGGGGCTTGATCCCCAGGTCGGTGCAAAGCCGCGCCATCGAGCCGTCTTTGCGGAAATCGGTCAGATGCAGGCCGCGCACGCCCGGCAGGGACAGCGCGTGCTCGCACTGCTCGCGGAACAGGGCGTACGCCTCCTCGGCGGGCTCGGCGGCGTCGGCCACGCGGCTGATCACGCCGGCCGGCACCGAGATCCCCGGCACCGACGAGTCCATGAAGCGCAGCGGCCCGGCGCCCTTCACCGCCACGACGCTCGGCAGGATCGCGCAGCGCTCCGTCCAGCCGCCCGCGTGCAGGGCCGAGACGAACGCCTCGAGCCGCTCGGGGTGGTAGCAGATCTGCAGCTGCAGGAAGCGCGCGCCCGCCATGATCTTCTTCGCCGCGCGCTGTGCGCGGTAGTCGAACGGCTGCGCGCCCGGGTTCTCGACCGCGCCGATCACGAGCGGCGGCGGCGTGCCGACGCTGCGCCCCGACAGGTAGCGGCCCTCCCGCAGCGAGCTGGCGACGCGGATCAGCTGGGGCCCGTCCAGATCGAAGACGCGCCGCGCCTCCGACTCGTCCCCCGCCGTCACGTCGTCGCCCGTCAGGCAGCACACGTTCTCGACGCCGTGCAGCGCCGCGCCCATGATGTCCGCCTGCTGCGCGATCCGGTTCTTGTCACGGCACACCACCTGCAGGATCGGCTCCACGCCGAGCCGCTGCATCGCGATCGCCATCGCCACGTTCGACGCATGCGCGTGCGCCGCCGTGTTGTCGGTCGCGTTCATCGCGTCGCACCACGGCGCGAGTTCCGCCAGCTTCGCCTCGTAATCGGCCAGCGTCCCGCCGTCGATCACGGGCGCCTCGCCCGTGATGATCAGCTCGTCCCCGCGCTCGAGGACCTCGCCCAGCCGCGACACCCTACGCCTCCGCCTGCTCGGCCTCGGCCGGCTCCGGCGTCCACCCCGCCGGCGTCACCTTGTCGCGCCCCGACACGAGGTTCTGCCACGACGAGGTGCCCTTGAGGCGGTTGTCCACCGGCGGGCGCAGGTTGTTGAAGTGGTCGCGCCAGTCCTGCGGCATCAGGGGCAGGGTGCGCGAGCGCTCCTCCGCCTTGACCCAGACGCAGCGCATCTCCGGCTTCACCTCGCAGTGCCCATCCTCGCGCACGCCGCCGCAGGGCCCGTTGCGCAGCGTCTTCGGGCACGTCATCGGGCACGTCATGCCCGTGTCGTGCAGCACGCACTGGCCGCACATCCGGCAGTCCCACACCGGCTTCTTGACGACGTGCTCGAGAGCGGAGACGAGGCCCATCGGACTACGCGGTCGCCTTCGCGCGCTGCTTCGCGATCAGGTCCTTCGAGAGCTTGACGGCGGCGGAGGCGTCGGCCGCGTAGCCATCGGCGGCCACGGCGTCGGCGTACTCCTGCGTGACCGGGGCGCCGCCGACGAGGACGATCACCTTGTCGCGCAGGCCGGCCTTCTCGAGGGCGTTGATGTTCGCCTTGAACATCGGCATGGTGGTGGTCAGGAAGGCGCTCATCCCGAGGATGTCGGGCTGGTGCTCCTCGACGGCCTCGACGAACTTCTCGGGGGCGACCTGGACGCCGAGGTCGATGACCTCGAAGCCTGCGCCCTCGAGCATGATGTTGACGAGGTTCTTGCCGATGTCGTGCACGTCGCCCTTGACCGTGCCCATCACGAACTTGCCGATCGTCTCCGTGCCCGTCGCGGCGAGCAGCGGGCGCAGCACCTCGAGGGCGCCGGCCATCGCCTTGCCGGCGATCAGCATCTCCGGCACGAACCAGTCGCCGCGCTCGAAGCGGGCGCCGACCTCCTCGAGCGCCGGGATCAGCGCGTCGAAGAGGAGCTGGTCGGGCGTCAGCCCGTCCTCGAGGCCCTGGTTCGTGAGGTCGATGACCTCCGGGCCGTTGCCGACCATGGTCTCGTCGTACAGCTTCTGGAGCAGTTCCTCATGGGTCATGCCGCACCCTCCTCAAGGCGTTGGCTGGTGATCCGGGTCTCGAGCTCGGCCGCGGTGCGGACGAGCAGCTCGCCGATGGTCTGGTATCGGTCGGGGGTCAGGCGCACGCTCGGGCCGCTGATCGCGACGCTCGCGATCACGCGGCGGTCGTGGCCGCGCACGGGCGCGCCGATGGCGATCAGGCCGGGCTCGATCTCCTCGACGGAGAGGCCGTAGCCGCGCTCCCGCGTCGCCTCCAGCTCGCGCACGAGCTCGCTGCGCGTCCGCACGGTGCGGGGGGCGAGCGGCTCGAGCGGGTCCGCGGGGATCGGCATGCCGCCGAACGCGATCATCGCCCTGCCGGCGGCGGAGGCGTGCGCCTGCACGGCGCGGCCCATCCAGTTCAGCGAGCCGAGGATGTAGGCGCCGTCGGCCTGGGCGATCTGCTCGACGCCGCGCGCCGTGGGGATCGACAGGGTGGCGGTCTCGCCGGTCACGGACGCGATGCTCTCGAGCAGGTCCTGGGCGAGGTCGGCGAGGGTCGGGTCGACGCGGCTGCGGCGCGCGTAGGCGTCGATCGCGGGGCCGGGCACGAGCGTGCCGGCGTCCGGGTCCCGGCGCACAAGGCCCTGGCGCTCGAGCGCGCCGACGAGTCGCGAGGTCGTGCTCTTCGGCAGGTTCGCGGCCTCGCTGAGACCGCCGACCGTCAGCCGCTCGCCGCCCTCGAGGATGAGGGTCAAGAGGCGCGCGGCGCGATCGATCGCCTGGGTGCCGGTGGGAGGTGCGACGGTGCTCATCAGATTGCCATCATGTGGGACTTGCGTTTCGGATAGTGAGTGTAGGAAGATCCGTACGCGCACGTCAAGTCATTCGCGACCACGCCTCCGGAGGCCAGCCATGTTCGTCAACAACGCACCCCGCTACGAGGTCCTCTCGGAGGACGCGATGGATGTGCTCGACCGTGGCTGGCGGCGCATCGTCAGCGAGATCGGCGTCGAGTTCGCCAGCCCGTGGGCGACGGAGATGCTGGCCGCCGCCGGCCAGTCCGTCGACGGCATCCGCGTGCGCTTCGACCCCGACTGGGTGATGGCGCAGGTCGCCAAGGCGCCGTCCGAGTTCACGGTGCACGCGCGCAACCCGGAGCACAGCGTCGTGATCGGCGGCGACAACATGGTCTTCGCCGGCGTCTACGGCCCGCCCTTCTCCCGCCGCGGCGACGTGCGCACCGAGGGCACCCTCGAGGACTTCCGCAACTTCGCGAAGCTCTGCCAGGTCTTCCCCGAGCTCGACTCCGCCGGCGGCGTGATCATCGAGCCGAACGACGCGCCGCTCGACTCGCGCCACCTCGACATGTCGTACGCCGTGCAGACCCTGACCGACAAGATCTACATGGGCAACGTCGTGCGCGAGTCCAACGCGAACGACTTCCTGAACATGGCCGGGATCGTCTTCGGCGGCCGCGAGAAGCTCGACGAGATGCCGGTGATGATCTCGCTCCTCAACTGCAACTCGCCGCTGCACTGGGACGACCGCATGCTCGACTCGATGCGGGTCTACGCCCAGGCCAACCAGCCGGTGCTGATGACGCCGTTTCTGATCATGGGCGCGATGTCGCCCGTGGCCATCCCCTCCTCGCTCGCGCAGCTGATGGCCGAGGCCTTCACCGGCATCGCGCTCGCGCAGCTCGTGCGGCCCGGCTGCCCCGTCATCCTCGGCTCGTTCCTCACGAACGCCAACATGCAGTCCGGCTCGACCTGCATGGGCACCCCCGAGGGTGCGCTCGGCCTGTTCGCGATCGGCCAGATCGCGCGCCGCCACAAGCTGCCGTTCCGCTCCGGCGGGGGCTTCACCTCGAGCCAGATGGTCGACGCGCAGGCCGGCTACGAGGCGCTGATGACGATGATGCCGACCTTCCTCGCCGGCACCAACTACGTGCTGCACTCCGCCGGCTGGCTCGAGAGCGGCCTCGTCTCCTCGTACGAGAAGTTCATCGTCGACATGGAGATCCTGCGCATGCTGCAGGTCACCTTCACGCCGCTCGAGATCGACGAGGCGTCGCTCGCCTACGGCGCGCACGAGGAGGTCATGTCCTCCTCCGACAGCCGCCACTTCCTCGGCACCGCGCACACGATGGAGCACTTCCGCGACTGCTTCTACCGGCCGCTGCTGTCCTCCTCGGACGCGTTCGAGCGCTGGGAGAAGAACGGCGGCAAGGACGCCTGCGAGCGCGCCGGCGAGATCGCCACCAAGAAGCTCGAGGAGTACGAGGAGCCCGCCCTCGACGACGCCGTCAAGGCGGAGCTGCAGGAGTACGTCGACCGCCGCCGCAAGGAGCTCGGCGACTAGCGGCCCGGCCGGTGCGCCAATAGGCTGCGGGGCGGGCGCCCATGAGGCCCGCCCCGACCAGGAGGTCACGCGCGATGGCTGCCATCTCCGAGACGCCGCTGCCCGGCATCGGCGTGCGGCTCGAGTTCACGACCCGAGCCGGCCAGCCCGTCGGCGTCGTCGTGCGCCGCGACGGCGACCGCGACCTGCTCGTCTACAGCCGCGAGGACCCCGACGTCTGCAAGCTGACCCTGCACCTCGAGCCGGAGGACGTCGCCGCGCTCGTCGACGCGCTCGGCGGCTCGGCCGTCGTGGCGCGTCAGCAGGAGTCGCTGCGCCAGTCGCTCGAGGGCATCGACCTCGAATGGGTGCAGATCCCGGACGGCTCGGCGGCGGCCGGCCACACGATCGCCGAGAGCGCGCTGCGCCGCAGCACGGGCGCCTCGATCGTCAGCATCATCCGCGGCGACGAGGTTCTCACCTCGCCGGCCAGCGACGTCCGCATCGAGGCGGGCGACACCGTCGTCCTCGTCGGGTCGCCCGCGGCGCTCGCGCAGGGCCGCGCCGCGCTCGCGGATGCCTGACGCGCCCCCGCTCCTGGCCAGCGCCGGCGCGGAGGCCGGGATCCTCGCCGCGCTCGGCGGCGTCATGCTCGGCCTCGCGCTGCTCGGCCGCCTCGCGGGCCGCGTCGGGCTCTCGCCGATCCCGCTCTACATCGGCGGCGGCCTGCTCGTCGGCTGGCTCGCCGACCCGTCGATCCCGGATGACGTCGTCGGCACGGGTGAGCTCGTCGGCATCGTGCTGCTCCTGTTCATGCTCGGCCTCGAGTACACCGGCCAGGACCTGGTCGGCAGCCTGCGCACCGGCGTGCGGCCCGGCCTCGTCGACCTCGTGCTCAACGCCACGCCCGGCCTCGCCCTCGGCCTGGTGCTCGGCTGGGACCTCGCCGCCTGCGCCGCCCTCGCCGGCGCCACCTACATCTCCTCGTCGGGCATCATCGCCAAGCTGCTCGACGACCTCGGCCGCCTCGGCAACCGCGAGACGCCCGCCGTGATCGGCGTGCTCGTGATCGAGGACCTCGTGATGGCCTTCTACCTGCCGGTGCTCGGGGTGCTCGTCGCCGGCTCCGCGCTCGCGGCCGCCGCCGGCTCGCTCGCCCTCGCCGTCGGCGTCGCCGTGCTCGCGCTGCTCGTGGCCGTGCGCTTCGGTCGCCGCCTGTCGCGGGTGGCCGACCACGGCTCGGACGAGGTGCTGCTCCTGACCGTGCTCGGGATCGTGCTGCTCGTCGCGGGCATCGCCGAGCGCGTCGGCGTGTCGGCC
>JAURLF010000064.1 GCA_030831375.1 Gaiellales bacterium
CGCCGCCGCCGACCGGGCCTTCCGGCGTCGTGCGCTGACGCTCGCCGTCGCCGCCCCCGCCGCCGTTCTCGCCGCCGCGCTCGCCTGGTTCCCCGTCGAGATGTGGGCGAGCGACCTCGACCCCGGTGAGCTCCTGTCGCTGCGCCAGGGCGTGATCGCGCTGGTGGCGCTGGTCCTCGCCGTCCTGCTCGTGCCGCTCCTCGCGCTCGCCGCGCTCGACCGGATGCCGCCCGGACCGGCACTCGCCGTAGCCGTGCTGCTCGCCGCGACGCCCGCCGTGTCGGGGCACGCCGTCGCCCAGGAGCCGGCCTGGCCGTCCGCCCTCGGGAGCTGGGTCCACGTGGTCGCCGCCGGGCTCTGGGCCGGCGGCGTGCTCACGCTCGCCCTCGGCCTGCCGCCGGCGCTGCGCGCCGCAGGCGACGCATCCCGCGGCGACCTGCTGGCCGGGATCGTGGGGCGCTTCACGCGCCTCGCCCTCGCCGGGCTGGTGGCCCTGGTCGCCTCGGGCGCGGTGGCCGCGATGGTGTACGCCGGCTCCATCGCGGCGCTGCCCGACTCCGATTGGGGTCGGCTGGTCATGCTCAAGGCGGCCCTCGTCGCCGTCGCCATCCTGCTCGCCGGGCTCGTGCGCCGGCGCGGGCGCGGACGGTCGCGCGCCCTGGCCGCGGAGGCGGCGGTGGTGCTCGTCGTGCTCGTGGTCACCGGCGTCCTGACCGGACTGGCGCCGTCGGGGTCGCCGACGGCGCCGCCCGGCCCGATGTCCGTCACGGCGCGGGCGGCCGACGGCATCGCCCAGCTCGACATCTCGCCCGGCATCGCCGGCGCGCCGAACGAGGTCCACCTGATCGTCGTCGACCAGGTCGGCGAGCCCGTCTGGAACGCCGCCGACGGCCAGGTCGTGCTCTCGTCCGGGACGTTCGAGCGACTCCCCGTCGAGCTGACCCTGGTCGAGCCGGGGCACTGGACCGGCAGCGTGGTCGTCCCGGAACCCGGCCGCTGGCAGGTGACGGCGCGGTTCCGCCTCGGCGAGTTCGACGACCGGGTCGTGCGCGGCACGCTGGACGCGGCCCCTCCCGACGGATGACCGGGGTCGACGCTCATCGCTACGATGTCCCTGTGCGAAAGGACGGAGCATGAGCGAGTTCACCCTCTGGCAGGAGATCCTGTGGGGCTGGATCATCCTGACGATCGCGCCGAAGCTGGTCGTGATCCCGGTCTGGCGGTGGATGTGGGGCGCCATGAAGGACACCGAGCGCCAGGATGCGATCGACGCCGCATGGCTCGCCGGCCTCGGCGGCTCGGGCGGCGGCGGCACGGACCGCCATCCTCGCAGCCGGCGCCCGTGGAGCCGCGGCCCCCGGCGCGGCCCGCGTGACGGCGGCGGCAGTGCCGCGCGGCTGCGGCCGCGTGGCCCGCAACGGGTCGAGGCGCGCGCGCGGCGCGTGCCTACCGTCCCCGCGCGGTGACCGCGGACCCGCTGGAGCGCCTGCTCGCGGACGTCGCGGCCTGCCCCACCCCCGTCGACCTGCTCAACCCGCTCGCGGAGCGCGTCGACGGCCTCGACCGGCCCGAGGCCCCGGCGATCCGCCGCGGCAACCTGCGCGCCTACCTGGCCGATCGGCCCGGGCCGATCGCCGTCCTCGCCGGCGAGGCGATGGGCTGGCGCGGCGGCCGCTTCAGCGGGGTCGCGTTCACGAGCGAGCGCCAGCTCGCCGATTGGGGTGCGCCGTACGCCGCCTCGTCCCTGCAGCCAGGCGGCTGGACGGAGGCCTCCGCGACGATCATCCACGGCGTCCTCGCGGAGACCGACCTCGAGCGCCGAGTCGTGCTCTGGAACACCGTCCCCTTCCATCCCCACCCCGCGGGGCGGCCGCTCGCGAACCGCGCGCCGCGCGCTGGCGAGGTCACGCTTGGCCGCCCGTTCCTCGAGCGGCTGCTCGGCATCCTCGCGCCCGCCCAGGTGGTCGCGGTCGGTCGCGTCGCCGAGCGGGCGCTGGGGGACCTCGCCACCGGCCGGGTGCGCCACCCCGCACAGGGCGGAGCCACGCAGTGCCGCGAGGGCCTACGCGCGCTGCTCGCCTAGCCGGCCGCCGGCCGGGCGAGGCCGCGGGCGCACCAGTCGCTCCACGATCCCGGGTACAGGAGCCCGCCGGGGACGCCCTCGTCCTCGAGGCGCAGAATCAGGGCGCAGGCGGTGACACCGGAACCGCAGTAGGCAATCGGCGGCCCGGCCGCCGCCCGAGCGGCCGCGGGCAGCTCCTCGGCGTCGAACGGCGCGTTGACGGCCCCCTCGATATGGCCGGCGACGGGATCCATCGGCTCGACCTCGCCGCGGTAGCGGGCGGGGGCGCGTGCGTCGAGGACGAGGCGATCGCGGTCGAGGGCGGCCCGCACGCCCTCGTGGTCGACGAGGTCGTCGGAGCGCTCCGGCCCGAGCTCGATGTCGCCGGGCGCGGCGTCCGCCGGGCCGGTCTCGAGCGGACCCGGCCAGGCCGCGAGGCCGCCGCGCAGGACCCGGGCCGGCACGCCGTGGTGGCGCAGCAGCCACCAGGCGCGCGCGGCGCCGCCCGTGCCGTCGTCGTAGAGCACGATCTCCGGAGCGCGGCGCAGCCCTGCGGCCCGCAGCGACGCGGCGAATGCCTCCCGCCCGGGCAGGGGGTGGCGGCCGCCGAGACGGTCCTCGCGGGTCGGGCCTGAGAGGTCGTCATCGAGGTCGAGGCGCAGCGCGCCGGGGATCCGCCCCTCCGCGAAGAGGACGGCGCCCGCGCCGTGCTCGCCGAGCCGGAAGCGGCAGTCGACGAGCTGCACCGCACCGCGCGCGTGCAGCTCGGCGAGGTCGGCCGGCTCGATGAAGGGGGATTCGCTCATGGGGCCTCCGTGGGCTGCTCGAGGCGGTGCCGGATGACCAGCCCGCGCGCGTGGTCGAGATCGATCTGGATCGTGGTGTGCTCGATGCCGCACCGCTCCCGCACGACCGCCTCGAGGCGGTGCAGCATCGCGTGCTGGTCGACGCCGGGATCGACGACCACGTGCGCCGACAGCGCCGGGAAGCCGTCCGCGATCTGCCAGACGTGCAGGTCGTGCACGTCGCAGACGCCGGACACGCCCGCGATCGCCCGACCGAGCGCGTCCGGATCGACGCCAGGCGGGGCCTGCTCGAGCAGGACCCGTGTGGCGTCGCGCAGGACGCGCGCCGAGGCGGCGACGATCAGCGCCACGACGAGGAGGCTGGCGATCGGGTCGGCGCGCTCCCAACCGGTCAGCGCGATCACGACGCCGGCGACCAGCGCCGCCGCGGACGACAGCACGTCGCTGGCGAAGTGCAGCATCGTCGCCTGCGCGTTGATGCTGGTCCGCGCGCCCGCGCGCAGGAGCAGGACGACCGGGGCCAGGTTGAGGGCGATCGCCGCGAGGCTGATCAGCACGACCCCGCCG
>JAURLF010000008.1 GCA_030831375.1 Gaiellales bacterium
GTCGCCCGCTCGCGCTCGACGAGGGACAGGGCCTCGCCCAACTGCCGCTTCAGCGCCGCGCGCTCGCGAGCGACCGCCTGGAAACGGTCGTAAGGCACTTTGCCGCCGCGGGGCTCGTCGCCGTCGTCGTCGTCCTCGCGCGTACCGCCGCCGAGCGCCGCTTTGATCTTCGCGATCAGGTCGTCAGCCGACCCGCCCTGATTGTCCGCCATGTTCCTACCCTCCTCGTGAACTCGTGAACTGCTCTCGTAGACGCCGCCCCGTCGGCGACCGGACGAAACGGTCGTACCACTCGGGCGCCTCGCGTCGGACGACCGACAAGGCCCAACGCACCCCGGCATCGCCGCCCCAGAGTTGCCAGGCCTGCCAGCCTTTCCCCTGGTCGTCCCAGGTCGCGCCCTCGCGGTCGATCAGGTGCCGCGCGAAGTAGCGCAGCATGCGGAGGACCGTGTCGAGGCTCAGGTTGCGCCGGCCGGCCAGGTCGCGCGCTCGCGCGAGACCGACCGCCGTCCCGCCGCGCTGGGAGGGCGGCTTACTCGCGCGGACCTCTAGCCCCCGCGCCGCAGCCCGCGCCACTCCGAGCGGCGGCCGCAGCGGCATCAGCGGTCCCCGTCCGACGCGAGCATGCCGAGCGCCTCAGTCACGGCCTCCAGCGCGGCCCGCAGCAGCTCAGGGGACGGGGCCTCGGCCGCGAGGGCCTCGTCCAGGGCCGACCGCGCGCCCTCCAGCTCGGCCGCCGCGTCGTCCGCCGACCCGTCGCCCGCCGCAGCCGCCTCGAACTCCTCGGCGACCTCGGGCCCGTACAGCACGGGGTAGGCCGTCTCGGGCAGCGTGCTCCCCGTCTCGCGGTTGATCACCGCCGACACCCGCCGCAGCACAAGGCCGTCGTGCGCGCGGCAGTCCGGGTAGGTCGCGGCGACCGCCTCGGCCAGCGCCCGCCGCTCGGTCTCGGTCGGCTCCCCGCCCGTCTGCGCCGCCGACACCGGAAGCCCCATCGCCGACACGAGCTGCTCGGCGTAGGACCGGATTGCAGTGTGCAGCGGCAGCGGGTCGAAGCCCGGCCCGAACTGATGCAGCATGCCGGGCCGCTCCGGGTCAATGTGCCGCCATCGCAGCACCGACTCGGGCCCGACCGAGATCCCGGCTTGCATTGTGTCCGACCGGCTGTCCATGCCCTCCAGCTCCAGGCCGATCGCGTTCCGCTGCGGCCAGCCGGCGTCGCGGACCGCCGCGCCCCAGTGCGTGTAGAGCGCGCAGGTGCGCAGCGTGCCCTCGACGAGCTCGATTCCCTCGTACGGGCCGCGAGGGTCGCCGCTGATCACGATCCGATGGAAGGGCCGCCCGTCGGCGTAGCGCCACGGGTACGCGCGCGCCGCCGCTGCCGCCTCGTCGCCGAGGGCCTCCTCGGTCACGTCCTCGTCGCCCCGGAGCACCGCGAAGACCGGCGCGTCGAGGTCGGTCAGGTCGTAGACGTCTTCGACCTCGGCCAGGTCGCGACCGAGTCGCCGGAGCCGCCGATGCCGGATGACGGTCGGCGCCTGCGGGTCGTCGGAGTGGTACTCAACGGCCAGGGCCTCGGGGGGGATCGCCTCCAAGAACGGGCGCTCCGACGCGGCGCTCCACCCAATGAGCGTCCCAGCCCAGTTCGCCGCGAGCCGGTAGCGGAGGACCTCGGCCGACACAGCCGACATGCGCGTCGGCATCGGCCGCGCCCCGATCCGCCCGTACCGCGCGACGGTCGTCCGCGCGCTCGCGTCGCCGAGCGCGAAGGCCAGCTCCTCGGGCAGCCCGAAGACCGCCGGCGGCGTCCGGTACGCAGTCCCGCGCCGCTCGACGTACGCGCGGAGCGGGTTCATCGACAGGTCGACAGGGCCGAGCTCGCGGGCCCGGTCGCCCATCTCCTGTCGCGTCCGCAGCCGGACGTCCTCGACGTGCATCCCCCGCAGGATGCGAATGCGCAGGGCCGCCTCCTCGCGCGGCGTGCGCTTGACCGCCGGCTGAAACCCGTAGCCGAGGACGCTGATCATGGAGACCCCCGGGAGAGGCTACCACGCGGAGGAAGGGCCGGCATCATCGCGACCGCCCCTCCAGCAGCGGGACGGCGATGTACCGAAGCCCGTCGAGCCCGTGTTTGTACGGGTCCGACGGCGACGTGCTCCCCTGCCACCCGGCGAAGTCCGCGTGTAGCAGGGTGCAGCGCGACGAGACGGTGATGCGCGGCGTCTCGTCGACCATCAGCCGGTGAAGCATCAAGCTACCCTCCCAGACCGAGCCCTCGTACTTTCGCGGGGTTTTCATGTGCCGGAGCGACGCGGGGAGCTGCTCGGTCCAGCCCCGGCGCTCCGTGCCGATCCCGAGCTCGGCCGCCATCGCCTCCAGAAACGCGCGGTTCGACATCGCGCCGCCGCGATGGTCGCCATGATGCGCGCGGTCTCCGATCCAGAGGTCGACGTCGCCGGGCTCCAGGCCGGACCGGGCCAGCATGTCGATTACGCCCCGCGCCGCGCCTCGGGGCGTCGTCCGATCCGTGCTCGCGTACTCGTCGAGGACCCACAGGTGAGCGTGAAGCCCCCGCCGCGCCGACGCGACGAGGACGGCGCGCTGCGTGCCCGGCTTCGGGCCGTGGTCGATGCCGACGCCGACGACCGCGCCGACCGGCGGCGCCTCGTCGCGGATCAGGTGCGGACCCCACGCGCTGAAGTAGGCCGTCTCGCGGCGCGGCGTCCGCGACCGCCCCATCCGCATGTCGGCCTCCAGCGCGCTCAACCCGGCTTCGTGCTCGGCGATGTCCCGCGCCGAGAGCCAGGGCAGCTCGACGAGGCCGCCCCGCGGAGTCACCGCGTCGAGGGTGAGGGGCGTATGGATCTCGCCGACGTGCGGCAGGCTCGGGTCGTCGACCAGCTTCCAGAGGTACTGGACGTCCGACGCCGTCCCCAGGGTCGGCGTGAACCCGACGTACATGCGGCCGCCGCGCCCGAGCAGACGGGGCCACAGCTCGTTGTGCACCGACTCCGGCAAGGGCTCGTCGGAGATCACGACCTCGGCGCGCGGGCCCGCGAGGTTCTCGGCGTCGAACACGCCGAGGACCAGCGTCGAACCGGCGCCCGGCCCGCCGACGACGTCGTAGACCGGCATTCGCTGCCCCTTGACCATGCCGGACTGAAACCGGATCTTCGGGCCGAACCACGACGAAGGGACGGTCGCGAAGAGGTACTCAAGCGTGACGCCGAGCTGCTTGTAGGTGTTCCCGACGAGCATGACGGTCCGCTTGCGCGTCGTCTGCCACGGCAGAAGCCCGCCGAGCGCACGCCGCGTCACCTCGGCCAGCGCCACCGACTTGCCGATCCCGTTCGCCCCCCACCACACGGTCAACTTGAAAGGCGAGTCGAAGAGCTGCTGCTGGGGCCGGGTCCAGTGGGCCGGCGCCCGACCGTGCAGGGCCGCCCGCGCCGAGAGCGTCTCGGCGTCGAGGACCAGGCCGGGGACGGGGCCGACGAGAGGGGCCGTCATGCGAAGAGCCCCGCCTGCACCGAGGGGCGCCACGCGGGCGTCTCGGAGAGCGTCAACCATTCGGCCTGCTGCCGGCTAAACGTCCGCTTCTGCCCCTGCCTTTCACCGTCGATGCGTACCGCGTGCCAACCGTCCGCCGTCAGTTCCGGGATGGGCTCCGCTTCGGAGATGCACACGCGCGCCCCGGCCGCCTGCCAGCGCCGGGCGAGGGTCACGACCTCGGAGCGCGGGAGGTCCGATGCGTAGCCCGTGGTCCCGACGTACGGCGGGTCCATGTAGCAGACGGTCCCGGGCGGGAGCGCGGGCGGGTGGACGTCGCGGGCGTCGGGGGCGATGGTCGCGGGGAGGGTCGGGGCGCGGCTAAGCGCCGCGGCCGGCGTGTCGAGTTGGTACCGCGTTGTCCCTGACGGAGCGACCATCGGCAGGAAGTCGCCATCGTTTCCGGGCGAGGCCTGCGGCATTGTTCGCACGCGCAGCACCGCCCACCGCGCCACCTCCCGCGGGTCCACCGTCCGGGCGTCGGGGTGGATGGTCGCGGGCATCTCCGACAATCCATCCCATGCGGCCGCTTCGGTCGCCACGCTGCGCCCGTTGCCGCCGTGATGCGTAGCCGTCGCCGGCTGCGGATAGACCACGCCAGCGTTGAAGCCGCTCTCTGGCTCGCCGCGCCGAAACGACCACGCGCCCAACACCTGCCACCGCGCCACCTCCGCACCCGTCGCCGGCAGCACAGGCGGCCCCTCTGCCCGCAGGCGCTCCCAGAGCGCGCGCGGCTCTTCGTCCGACCATGAACGGATGATGGCCGCCGCCGCCCGAGCGAGGTCGGCATCCCGGTACGCCTCCAGCAAGAGGCGCACGCCCGGGTCCGGCTCGCACCAAAGGTAGTGCGCGGCGCGGGCGCCCGGGGCCAAGCCGAGCACGCGCAGGATGGCATCGGCGTACCCGGTCTTCGCGCCCATGCGCGACACGGGCGGGCGCGCACCCCGGGCATGGAGACGCAGGCTAAGGGCGGCGGTGCCGGCGCACAACTCGACGAAGAGAGGGACAGGGCCCATCACGCCGCCCCCGCCCGGCCGATCTCCAGCTCGCCATCCGCCCGCGCGCGCAGGACCAGCCGCTTCCGCCGCAGCCACTCGGCGACGAAGACCTCAAGGTCGGGGTCGGTCATCTCCCGCGCCGACGTATCGAGCTGCTCGCGCCACTCGGCCGGGGTGTAGTCGGCCGCCGTGCGCGCCGGCTTCTCCTCGCTGCGCCGCAGCTCGTGGTAGCGGTCGAGCGCCGCCTGGGTCTGCTTGGCCGCGGCGACGTACGCGGCCGAGCCCGGGTCGGCCTCGTCGAGCGTCCGCTGCAGCCGGGCGATGAGCGCGGCCTGCGCGGCGGCCGGCGACAGGTCGACGAGGGACGGGGCCTCCTCCCGCGGGGGCGGCGCCGTGCGGAGGGGGCGCCACGTCGACACGTCGGGCGCGGCGTCCGAGGGCGCGGGCGCGTCGGCGGGCGGGCGGCCGGTCGGGCGGCGGATGGGCTTGACCAGGCCGTCCCTCACCAGTTGGAGCCGGACGTTCGCGACGTAGTCGACCAGCCGCTTCCGCTCCTCGCCCATGCCGGCGCCGGGTGCGAGCACGGTCACCGCCGCGGCGGCCGACTGGCCGGTCTCGACGAGGTGACGGATGACAAGGTCGCGGTCAAGTGGGGCGGCGCGGCCGGGGCGAGGCATTCGTGACTCCGGGGTCATCTATGGGGGGGTCGGGTGCGGAGACTACGCCAC
>JAURLF010000065.1 GCA_030831375.1 Gaiellales bacterium
ATGCGGCGCCCGTGGCCGTTTCTCGTGGCCGGTTCCACGCTCCTGATCGCGCTCGCCCTGCCGACCTTCCTGATCTCGCTGACGCCCGGTTCGAACGACGGCCTGCCCGCCACGGTGGAGAGCGTGCAGGGCATGCTGCGACTCGAGGAGGAGGTCGGGGCCGGCCCGCTGGCGCCGTCGCAGATCACTGTCGACACCGGCAGGGAGGGCGGCGTCTGGGCGGAGCCGCAGACGGCCGCGATCGCCCGCCTCGCCGAGCTCCTGCGCGCCGATCCGGAGGTGGGGGAGCAGCCGACGGCGGTTGCCGCACCGACGGACCTGCTCGCTGAGGGCGACACGCCCGCGGCCCGCGAGCAGGCCGTGGCCGCGGGCCTCGTCGACCCGACGGGCCGCTACGCCCTCGTCACGGCCGCCTCGCGCGACCAGTACGGCGCGGAGGCGAGCCAGGAGCTCGCCCGGCGCCTGCGCGCCGACACCGTCCCCGCCGCGGCGTTCCCCGCCGGGACGGAGGTGCTCGTCGGGGGTGGCCCCGCCGCGGGCATCGACTTCATCGACCGCGCCTACGGCGCCTTCCCGTGGCTCGTCCTGTTTGTGCTGGTGACGAGCTACATCCTGCTCGTGCGGGCGTTCCGGTCGCTGCTCCTGCCGCTCAAGGCCGTGCTCCTGAACGTGCTCAGCGTGGCGGCCGCGTACGGCATACTCGTGCTGGTCTTCCAGGAGGGCTGGGGGCAGTGGGCCGGGATCGAGCCGGTCGGGCAGATCGAGGCGTGGATCCCGATCTTCCTGTTCGCGATGCTGTTCGGCCTGTCGATGGACTACGAGGTCTTCCTCGTGACGCGCATGCGCGAGCTCTACGACCGCGGTCTCTCGAATGCGGATGCGGTCGCCCAGGGCCTGCAGCGCACGGGGCGCATCGTCAGCGCCGCGGCGATCATCCTCGTCGCCGCGTTCGGCGGCTTCCTGCTCGGCTCGTTGTCCGCGTTCCAGCAGTTCGGTCTCGGCCTGGCCGCCGGCATCCTGATCGACGCCACGCTGATCCGCATGATCCTCGTGCCCGCGTTCATGCAGATCGCCGGTGACGCCAACTGGTGGCTGCCGGCGCGCGTCGCGCGGATCCTGCGCGTGAAGCCGTCCGAGCGCCGCATCGCCGCCTGACGCCGGTCCGCGTCAGCCCGCGGACGCCGCGGTCTCGGCGCGGGCGCGGCTGACCTGGGCCCAGGCGACGGCCGCGAGAACGGCGAGTCCGCCGACGATCTGCGCGGGCGCGAGCGACTGCCCGAGCAGGACCCAGGCGATGGCGCCGGCGACGATCGGCTCGATCATGGCCGTCACGCTGGCCCCGTCGGCGCCCATTCGCCGTACGCCAGCGATCAGCATCGCGAAGGGCACGATCGTGCCGAGCACCGACACCCACAGGAGCATCGCCCACACGGGCAGGCTCGGGCCGAGCCCGTCCGACCAGGACGCGACCGCTGCGAACGGGAAGCCCCAGGCGGGCTGCGCGACGAGCAGTGCCAGCGCCCCGAAGCCGAGGCCGATGCCGAGCACCGCCGTCGCGGAGCGGTCGCGCGTCAGCACCTCGGCGTGCAGCGCGTAGTAGGCGTAGCAGAGCGCCGCGCCGAGGCTGAGCGCCACGCCGAGCGCGGAGATGCGGCCGTCGACGCCGTCGAGGACGCCGAGGACGAGCGCGAGGCCGGCGAGGGCGACCGGGATCGCCGCCCACGCCTGCCACGGCAGCAGCCGGCCCCAGACGAGCCGCACCCACAGCGCCACGAGCAGGGGCGCGGAGTACTCGATCACGAGCGAGATCGAGATCGGGATCCGGCTGATCGCCTCGAAGTACAGCCACTGCACGCCGACGAGGCCGATGATCCCGAAGGCGGCGTACTGGAGGGCCTCGCGGCGCGTCAGACGCAGGGTGGGTCGTTCCCGCCATGCGAGCCATGCGAGCAGCAGCACGGCGGCGAGGACGATGCGGGCCTGGGCGAGGCGCGACGGCGCGACGCCGGCCTCCATCACCAGCGCGGAGACCGTCCCGTTGAAGCCCCATAGGGCCGCCGCGCCCGCCACGAGGAGGGTGCCGGACAGAGTCCTCGACGCGCGCATCGCCGGTAGCCTACGGGGCGTGCTGCACGACTCCGCGATCCTGCCGCTCGTGACCGCGCTCGTGGCGGGCGCGCTCGCGGCCCGCATGGGGGGCAGCGCCGCCCGGCGGTTCGCGCCGCAGAAGGCGCTCTGGGCCGTCGGGCTGCTCCTGTTCGCCGCGGCCAGCGGGGCCGCGGCGTACGGCGTCGCCGACGGCTGGGGCGAGGCCTCCTTCACCGTCTACTACCTGGCCGGCGCGTGCCTGTGCGTGGCCGTGCTCGGCGCCGGCTCCGCCTTCCTCGCCCTGCCGCGCTCCTTCGCCCTCGTCGTGCTCGGCGCGACGGCGACGGCCTGCGTCGGCGCCGCGGTCTCGGTCATCCTCGCTCCGGTCGACCTGGCGGTCCTCGGCCAGGCCAGCGGCCTGGCCGCGCCGACGAGCGACGCCCTCGTCGGCAACGCCCGCATCTGGGCGATCGCGATGAACCTGGTCGGCACGTCGCTGCTCGTGGCCGGCGCGGCCGTGTCGATCGCGCGACGCCGGCGGCCCGGTCCGAACGCGGCGATCCTCGTGGGCGTCCTCGTGATCGCGCTCGCGGGCACGCTGACCCGCCTCGGCGCGGAGGAGCTCCTCTACGCAGGGCAGCTGGTCGGCCTCGTCGTGCTCGGGACGGGGATGGAGTGGGCGAACCGCTCCGTGGCGCGCGCGCCGCAGCCCGCGCCGGCCTAGCGCGGCCCGCGCTGGTCGGGAGGCCACGAGACGCGCATCGCGAACGTGCTGCCACCCTCGATGTGCGGCATGAAGCGGCGCCGGAACTCCTCGTCGAGCCCGACGTCGGCGCAGGCGCCGCGCATGTGCGCGGCCCACGCCGTGCGCTGCGCCTCGGTGATGCGCAGGCCGTGATGGGCGCCCCGCATGACGGCGAAGCCGCCGCGCGTCTCGCTGTGCGCCTTGGGACCGCCCAGCAGCTCCGTCAGCCACAGGCTGAGACGCTCGGCGTGCTCCTCGCCGGGGTCGCGGAAGAGGGGCAGGAGCTCGGGGTCGACGAGGACGCGCTCGTAGAAGCGCCCGCACAGCCGCTCGAGGCCGGCGGCGCCGCCGGCCAGCTCGTACAGGCTCCGATCCGCAGAGTCGGGACGGTCAGATTCGAACTGACGACCCCGCGCTCCCAAAGCGCGTGCGCTACCAGGCTGCGCCACGTCCCGATGCGGATCGGGGGTGTCCGTGGCGGCTACGCCCCTGGGACGGCCCGCAGACCCTGGATCTCACGGATCGCCGCGAGCTCGCGCAGCGCCTCGACCTCGATCTGGCGGATCCGCTCGCGCGTCAGGCCGAACTCGCGGCCGATCTCGTCGAGGGTGCGCGGGTCGAGCCCGTCGAGGCCGTAGCGCAGCTCGAGGACACGGCGATGTCGCTCCGGCAGGGCACCGAGGCCCTCCTGCAGGGCCTCGTGGCGCAGCTGGTCGGAGACGGCGTCCATCGGGTCGATGGCCTCCGAATCGGCGAGGAAGTCCGAGAAGGACGATTCGCCCTCGTCGCCCACGGGCTCCTCGAGGGAGATCGGCGAACGGGCCGCCTTGCGCACGTCGAGCACCTGGTAGAGCGGCAGCTTCGCCTCCTCCGCGATCTCCTCGTTCGAGGGCTCGCGGCCGAGGCGCAGCATCAGGGTGCGCTCCGCGCGGTTGATCTTCTGCAGGCGCTCGACGACGTGGACGGGCAGACGGATCGTGCGCGACTTGTCGGCCAGGGCGCGTGCGACGGCCTGGCGGATCCACCAGGTGGCGTACGTCGAGAACTTGAGGTCGCGGCGCCAGTCGAACTTCTCGACGGCGCGGATCAGGCCGAGGATGCCCTCCTGGATCAGATCGAGGAAGCCGAGACCCTGGCCGCGGTAGTTCTTCGCGATCGACACGACGAGGCGCAGGTTCGACTCGACCATCTGCTGCTTCGCCGCCATGTCGCCCTTCTCGACGCGCTTGGCGAGGCGGATCTCGTCGGCCTTCGTGAGCAGCGGGTAGCGGCCGACCTCGTGCAGGAACAGCTGCAGCGAGTCGGTCGTGCCCTCGTAGGCGAGGCGCTTCTCGAGCGCCGTCGGCTCGGCGGGGCGGTCGAGCTCGTCGACGATCTCGATGCCCTCGGCCTCGATCGCGCGGCGCACCTCGTCCATCTGCTCCGGCTCGAGCTCGTGCTCGGCGAGCCGCTCGACGATCTCGGAGAAGTTGAGGGTGCCGCGGTCGTGCCCGAGCTCGAGCAGCTGCTGGAACTCGGCGAGGTCGTGGATCTCGTTCGGCTGGTCGACGATCATCGGTTCCGCTGCCCCTTCCGGCTGTCCGGCGCCGGGCGCCGGTAGACTTCGCTCTTCGCGCACTGGCGCTCCATCCCCAACGTACGACGGAGACCACCTATTCCCCTGCAGGCGACTTCGCTGGCGCTCGGCCCCTACGGGACTAACTGCTACATCGTCCACCCGGACGGCGCGGCCGATTGCCTCGTGATCGACCCCGGCGAGGAGCCGGAGCGGGTGCTGGCTGCCCTCGGGGAGCTGGGCCTGAGCTGCGCCGCGATCATCGTGACGCACTCGCACCTCGACCACATCGGCGCGGTCGGCGCGGTCGCCCGGGCGGCGACGTGCCCAGTCTACACCTCGGCGGGCGACGCCGACGTGGTCGCGCACGTCAACGACCACCTCTGGCCCGGCTTCGGGCCGTACGTCGAGCACGCGCCCGAGGGGCGCCTCGAGCCGGGGGCCCCCATCGATCTCGCCGGCATCCGGATCGAGGTGCTGGCCACGCCCGGGCACCACCCGCACGCCGTCTCGCTGCTGATGACCGGACCCGAGGGTGACCAGCTGCTCGCGTCGGGCGACGTCCTGTTCGCGGGGTCCGTCGGGCGGACCGACCTCGAGGGGGGCGACTGGGACGTCCTCACCGAGTCGCTCGCGCTGCTCGCGCGCGAGGTCGGCCACGACGTGCCCGTGCTGCCGGGCCACGGTCCCGTCACGACGCTGCGCCACGAGCTCGCCACCAACCCGTTCCTGACGCAGGCGGCCCCGTGAGCGGCGGCTTCCAGGCGCCCCGCGGCACGCTCGACTGGCTGCCGCCGCGCTCGGGCGCGCGCCGGGCCATGATCGCCGCCTTCCAGGCGCGCGCCGAGCGCGCCGGCTTCCGCGAGGCGCAGACCCCCGTGTTCGAGGAGAAGGGCCTGTTCGCCCGCACCGCCGGCGAGTCGTCGGAGGTCGTCGGCAAGGAGATGTACGTGTTCACCGATCAGGGCGAGCGCGAGCTCGCGCTGCGTCCCGAGTTCACGGCGGGCATCGTGCGCGCCTACCTCGAGCACGGCCTGTCGCGCGAGGCGCAGCCCGTCCGGCTCTGGTCGGCCGGTTCCTGCTACCGCTACGCCGCCGTCCAGCGCGGCCGCTACCGCGAGTTCACGCAGGTCAACGCGGAGGCGATCGGCTCCGACGACCCCGCCGTCGACGCCGAGCTGATCGCGCTGCAGGTCGGCTGGTTCCGGGAACTCGGCCTCGACGGCCTCGAGGTGCGCCTCAACACCGTCGGCGACCGCGCCGACCGCGAGCCGTATCTGGCGCTTCTGCGCGCCTACCTCGACGAGCACCTCGGCGACGTCGACGAGGACGTGCGCCGCCAGCGCGACCTCAACCCGCTGCGGGCGTTCGACACGAAGGACCCCGCCTCGCGGGCCGTGATGGCGGGGGCGCCCACCATCGCCGACCACGTCGGCGCCGAGGCGTCGGAGCACTTCGCGCAGGTGCGGGCCTACCTCGATGCGCGCGGCATCGCCTACACGCTGGATCCCACGCTCGTGCGCGGCCTCGACTACTACAGCCGCACCACCTGGGAGGTCGCGTGGCCCGA
>JAURLF010000066.1 GCA_030831375.1 Gaiellales bacterium
GCGGCGAGCGGCGCGACGCGGTCGCGGCCGCGGCCGAGACGGGCGAGCACCACGAGGCCGGCGACGGCCTGCGCCGCGGCGAGCAGGTACAGCAGGATCATCGGGCGCCGGCGAGGAGCGGGGCGAGGGGGTCCGTGCCGTCCCAGCTGCCCTCGCTCGCGGTCGGCCGGAAGCGCGCGAACAGCTCCTCCGCGTACCAGTCCTCGTCGGCACGTCGGCGCATCGCCTCGCGGTGCGCCGGCGTGCCGTACGCGAACGCCTTCATGGCCTCCACGGACGACCAGACCGACAGCGTGCCCTGACGGCCGAGCGGCGACTCGCCGAAGCCGATGCTCGCGAGCAGCCCGTCGGCGCGGGCGAGGTCGAGGTCGATCGGGGGCACCGCGCCGTAGAAGCGGCGCGTGCGGCGCGCCCGCAGGGTGGCGCGGGTGATGACGGCGTACGGTCCGTCGCCGGGCGGCGGCTCCTGCGCGGGGAACGGGTTCGAGCCGCCCCAGGCGCCGGCGGACTTGACGGGCACCATCCGCATCGTCCAGACCTCGGCGGCGTGCTCGCGCCAGCGCTCGGCCACGGGCGACTCGGCGAGGAAGCGGTCGAGGTCGGACTCGTCCTCCCAGGCGGCGATCAGGCCCCAGCGCAGGAGGTCGGGCTTCCAGGCGAACGAGCGTCCCTGCGCCGTGCCGACGAGGCGCCGGAAGCCGAGGCCGGGCGTCCGGTCGAGCTCGGGGCGATCGAGGCCCATCCGCCCGAAGGCCCAGCGCAGCTCCTCGCGGGGGTAGGTGACGAGCGAGACGGACGCGATCACGGCGTTCAGCCTATCGCGGTCCGGGGTGCGGGCGGACGGCCCCGGCGGGCGACGCCCCCGCCGGGGCGGGGGCGTCGGTGCGGCAGATCGATACGCCGGATTCTGTCGAGGGGGACCATCTGTCTAGGCGATCCGTCGCCGGATCGCTCGAGCCGCCTACCCGGGACTCGGCGAGCCGCCTCATCGTCCCTGTTTGGCGTTGCACCGCGTGGGGCTTGCCGAGCCGACGCCGTCACCGGCGCCGCTGGTGCGCTCTTACCGCACCGTTTCACCCTTGCCCGCCGAGGCGGGCGGTCTGTTCTCTGTGGCGCTCTGCCGTCGGGTTTCCCCGCCTAGGCGTTACCTAGCACGCTGCTCTTCGGTGTCCGGACGTTCCTCCCGGTCTCCAGTGGAGACCCGGCGGTCCCCTGATCTGCCGCCGACATCGTATCCGATGTCGCGAAGTCCGGGGCGGGGGCGCCGCCCGGGCCGAGGCCCCGACGGCGCCGCGCCCGCTCAGGCCTCGATGATCGTGACCGTCATCGTGACGGGCTCGTGCGGCATGTCGCGCCCGTCGCGGTCGACGGCCGAGATGGCGTCGACGATGTCCATGCCCTCGACCACCTGGCCGAAGACGGTGTGCTTGCCCTTCAGCCAGCCGCAGTCCGGGGCGGTGACGATGAAGAACTGCGAGCCGTTCGTGTTCGGGCCCGCATTGGCCATCGCCAGCTTGCCGCGGTCCACGTCGTGCGCGTTCGGCTCGTCCTCGAAGGTGTAGCCGGGGCCACCGGTGCCGGTGCCCTGCGGGCAGCCGCCCTGGATCATGAAGTCGGGGATCACGCGGTGGAAGATGAGGCCGTCGTAGTAGCCCTCGCCGGCGAGCTTCGTGAAGTTGTCGACGGTCTTCGGGGCGTCCTCGGGGAAGAGCTCGAGCACGATCGTCCCCATGCTCGTCTCCATGTTCGCTCTGGTGGCCACGTGCGCCTTTCGGTCGGGGTCGGGCGCAGCCTACTCGCGCCCGGATGCGCGCGGGCCGCCAAACGACGATGATGCCGAGGTGGCCCCGTACGCCTCGCACCTCGTCCGCCACCGCGACCCCGACGTGGCGGTCGACGTGGCCGCCGACCACGTGCGCGCCGAGCTCGCGGGCGCCGAGCCGACGCTCGTCGTCGTCACCGCCTCGGACGCGTTCCGCGACGACGCCGACGCCGTGCGCCGCGCCGTCCAGCGCCGCTTCCCGGCCGCCGAGGTGGCCGGAGCCGTGATCGCCGGCGGCGTGATCGGCCGCCGCGAGGAGGTGGAGGAGGCACCCGCGGTCAGCCTGCTCGCCTGCGCCCTGCCGGCCGGCGCCGCGACGGTGCACGGCATCGACGACGCCTCTGATCTGCCCGTGGACGGGGGCCTCGTGGTCGCGTTCGCGGACCCGTTCACGCTCGCCGCGGACGAGCTCGGCGATTGTGCCGATCGCGCGGGCGCCGACCTGGTCGGCGGCTTCACGGGCGGCTACGGCCCGGGGTCGGCGCGGCTGATCGAGACGGGTGGGGTGCGCACCCACGGCGGTGTGGCGATCGCGGTCCGCCTCACAGGCGCCCGCGCGGTGGTGTCGCAGGGCGCCCGGCCGATCGGGCCCGACCTCGTGGTCACCGCCGCCGAGGGCGGCGTCGTGCTCGAGCTCGCGGGCCGCCCCGCGGTCGAGCAGCTGCACGCGGTCCTCGGCTCGCTGGACGAGGACGACCTCGCGCTGGCCCGCGCGGGGCTGATGGCGGGCATCGTGATCGACGAGAACCGCCCCGACTACGACGTCGGCGACTTCCTCGTGCGCGGCCTCGTCGGCGTGGAGGCGCAGACGGGCGGGCTCGCCGTGCAGGCGCGTCCGCGCGTCGGGCAGACCTTCCGCTTCCACGTGCGCGACGCGGCCGGCGCCGACCACGATCTGCGCCGCGCGCTCTCCGCGGACGGCGCGCAGGCCGGCGCGGCCCTGGTCTTCGCGTGCAACGGTCGCGGCCGGCGCATGTTCGGCGCCGACCACCACGATGCGGAAGTCGTCGACGAGCTGCTCGGCGTGCCCGTGACGGGCGCCTTCTGCCAGGGCGAGCTCGGGCCCGTCGCCGGCGCCAACCACGTGCATGCCTTCACCGCGACGATCGCGGTGCTGCCGTCCCCGCACCCGTGAGGGCGCGCGGGATCCCGCCGATCACCGTCGTTGAAGGAGCGTTCGTGGTTGTTGCTGCACGCGCACCGAGCGCGGTAGATCTCCGCGTCTGACCCGCATGACAAC
>JAURLF010000067.1 GCA_030831375.1 Gaiellales bacterium
CGCTCGCTGGAGGAGGTCATCGGCCACACCGAGCTCCTCATGCAGGTCAGCCGCGGCAGCTCGCATCTCGACGACCTCGATCTCAACCCGCTGCTGGTGCAGGCCGATCCGGGCGACGACGCCCACTACTGCACCATCGAGGGGCGCAACGAGGTGCCGGAGACGCTCGACGCGCAGATGATCGAAGACGCGCTCCCCGCGCTCGAGGGCGGCGAGAAGATGCAGCTGCAGTACAACGTGCGCAACACGCAGCGCGCGATCGGCACCAAGATCTCGTCGCTGATCACGCGCCGCTTCGGCATGCAGGGCCTGCAGCCGGGCCACATCACGGTGCGGCTGCGCGGCTCCGCCGGCCAGTCGCTCGGCGCGTTCGCGGTCCAGGGCCTCAAGCTCGAGGTGTTCGGCGACGCCAACGACTATGTCGGCAAGGGCCTGTCGGGCGGCACCATCGTCGTGCGCCCGCCGACGGCCGCCCCGCGCAAGTCGAACGAGCACACCATCATCGGCAACACGGTCCTTTACGGCGCGACCGGCGGCAAGCTGTTCGCCGCCGGCCAGGCGGGCGAGCGCTTCGCCGTCCGCAACTCGGGCGCCGAGGTGGTGGTCGAAGGCTGCGGCTCCAACGGCTGCGAGTACATGACCAACGGCATCGCCGTGATCCTCGGCCCGGTCGGCGACAATTTCGGCGCTGGCATGACCGGCGGCATGGCCTTCGTCTTCGACTCGGACGAGAGCTTCGCCGACCACGTGAACGACGACACCGTGATCTACCAGCGCATCCAGACGCCCTACTGGGAAAACGTGCTGAAGAAGGCGATCGAGGAGCACCAGCGCGAAACCCAGTCGGTGTTCGCGGAGCAGATGCTGAACCACTGGAACACCGAGGTGGGCCGGTTCTGGCAGATCATCCCGAAGGAGATGATCCACCGCTACGAGAAGCCGGTCTTCGCCGAGGAAGGTGCCGAACAGCGCGCCTGACGCCCGGGGCAGCGCCGGCGCGGCGGAGGCCCGGGATGCGTCGGCGCCAGGACAGGCCGGCGCCGCCTTCTGGCCGTTTGCCGCCCCATCCCCGTTTGATATAGTCCCCCGCGAAACGGCACACGGGCGCGGCGAACCACGCCGCATCGGGGCTTTCCCGAGACAACAATCCGGCGCCGGGGAGGAATCGATGCCGACAACCGTCGGATTTTGCGGTCTTGGCGACATGGGCACCGTGATCGTGCCGCGGCTGCTCGCGGCCGGCTTCGACGTCGTCGGCTGGAACCGCACCAGGGCGAAGGCACAGGAGCTGATCGACGGCGGAATGCGCTGGGCGGACACGCCGCGCGAGGTCGCCGCGCAGTCCGAGGTCGTGATGTCGATCGTCACCGACGGCGCCGCCGTCCGCGCGGTCGCGCTCGGGCCTGACGGGGTGATCTCCGGGCTGAAGAAGGGCGCGGTCTACATCGACATGAGCACGATCGCGCCCGACGTGTCGCGCGCCGTCTCGGACGAGTTCCGCGCCGCCGGCCTCGACATGCTCGACGGGCCGATCTCGGGCAGCCCGGTCACGGTGCGCCAGGGCAGCGCGTCGGTGATGCTCGGCGGCGACGCGGCGGCCTGCGAGCGCGCCCGGCCCGTCCTCGAGGCGGTCGGCCCCAAGGTCACCCGCATCGGCGACAGCGGCCTCGCCTGCCAGATGAAGATCGCGGTGAACCTGCTGCTGATGGTCGAGGTCATCGCCTTCGGCGAGGCGGTCGCGCTCGCGGAGAAGGGCGGCGTCGAGCGCGAGACCGCGGTCAACGCGGTGCTCAACAGCGTCGCGGCCTCGCCGGTGCTCGGCTATCGCGGTCCCTTCATCCTCGAAGGCAAGATGCCCGACAAGCCGCTCGCCGACGTCACGCTGCAGCAGAAGGACATGCTGCTGGCGCTCGGCCTCGCGCGCACGCTCGGCAGCCCGGCGCCGCTGGCGGCCGCCGCGAACGAAATGATGAATGCCTGCCGCGGCCTCGGGATCGACCACCACGATTTCGTCACCGCGCACAAGGTCTACAGAAAGCTCGGAGGACAGGACAAGTGAGCACACCGACCCCCTATCGCACCAACCTGCGCGACGTCCCGCTCGTCGAAGGCCTCAAGCGCGACGACGGCTGGATCGACATGCAGGTGCAGTTCCTGGTCGACCAGAAGACCGCCGGCGCGGAAAATTCCGTCGTCGGCTGGACGGTGCTCAAGCCGGGCGCGAGCCACGAGCGGCACCTGCACCGCAACTGCGACGAGTTCTTCATCGTCCTCAAGGGCAAGGGCACGATCTACTGGGCCGACAGCGAGGAGCCGTCGGGCGAAGGCGACGTCGTCTATTCGCCGCGAGGCTGCCCGCACGGCTTCAAGAACACGTCGGACGAGGACGTCGTGCTGGTCTGGGGCTGGAACGGCGCCGGCTCCATCGAGGCGAGCGGCTACGAGGTCGTCCACGCGGACTAGGAGCCCGGCCCGCCGGCGGGCTCACCTCGCCCCCCCGGCCGCCGCCTCCGCATCCCGCCGGAGATTCTCGCGCGCGGCCTCGGCCGCGATCGAACCGGGAGCCGTGTCGGCCACGGTGCGCCAGTCGGCCACCGCGCCCACCCGGTCGCCCCTGAGAAGCCGCAGGATGCCGCGCTCGAGCAGTGCGTCGGCATTGTCGGGCGCGAGCGTCAGCGCCCGGCGGACGTCGTCGGCCGCCAGGTCGAAATGCCGGAGCTTGCGCCACGCCGTCGCCCGCATCACCAGCGCCTCCGTCCGGTCCGGCTCGGCGTCGAGCACCGCGCCGAGGTCGTCGATCGCATCGAAGTAGTGCCCGAGGCTGGCCTGCGTGATCGCCCGGTCGATCAGGTATTCGAGCCGCGGCCCGCCGGCCTGGAGCGCCCGGGTCTGCGCGGCGAGCGCCTTTTCGGGCTTTCCCGCGATCATCCACGCCTGCCCGGCCTGGGCATGGAGTTCGGCGCGGAGCGTCGCCTTCTCCGCCGTCGCGGCGAGCCGCTCGAGCCGGGACGCCGCCTCCTCGTAGCGGCCGCTGCTGAGATAGGCGACCGCGGCGCAGTGGCGGGCGCCGTCGCCGCCGCCGTCGCGCTCCCACGCCTCGGCGCGCCGGATCGCCTGCGCCGGGGCGCTGCGCGCGAGCGCCATGCAGTCCGAATAGAGCTTCGCGAGCGCCGCCGCGCGTTCGGGCGAGAGGGCGGGAGCGGGAGCGAGCGAGGGCGAGAGCGCGGGAGAAGGCGCGGGCGGGACCGCCGGGGCCGCCTTCCCCTGGGCGCGGACCGGCGCCGCGGAGAACAGGGAGACCGCCAGCGCCGCGGCCAGGATCGCTTGTTTCCGGTACGTCATGCGGCATAGAGTCCGCCCGCCCGCGGGCAAACGCAAGAGGAGGACCACGGCCGCATGAGCGAGCTGTTCTGTTTCGGTCTCGGATATACGGCGATGGCCCTCGGCCGCCGCCTGAACACGCAGGGCTGGCGTGTCGCCGGCACCTGCCGCAACCCCGCCCGCCGCGCCGCGCTCGGCGCGCTCGGCATCGACGCCGCCCTGTTCGACGGCACGGCGCCGATGGACCGGCCGGAGCTCCTCCGCCGCGCGACCCACGTGCTGCTCTCGATCCCGCCGGACGGGGCGGGCGACCCCGCCTTCCGCCACCATGCGGCCAACCTCGCCGCCGCCGGGGGCGTCGAATGGGTCGGCTACCTGTCGACCACCGGCGTCTACGGCGACCGGGGCGGCGACTGGGTCGACGAGACCTCCGAGCTGCGCCCGGCGAGCGACCGCAGCCGCCGCCGGGCCGACGCCGAGGCCGCCTGGCTTGAATGGGGCGCGAAATCCGGCATCCCGGTGCAGGTATTCCGCCTTGCGGGAATATACGGGCCGGGCCGCTCGACCGCCGACCAGGTCAAGGCGGGCACGGCGCGGCGCATCGACCGCCCGGGACACCTGTTCTCGCGCATCCATGTCGAGGACGCGGCGACCGTCCTCGCCGCCTCGATCGCCCGGCCGCGGGCGGGCGGGATCTACAATGTCTGCGACGACGAGCCCGCCGCCCCCGCCGACGTGGTCGCCTATGCCTGCGAGCTGCTGGGGCGCGAGGCGCCACCCCTCGTCCCGTTCGAGGTGGCCTGGGCCGCCATGTCGCCGATGGCGCGGAGCTTCTGGAGCGACGACCGGCGGGTGCGCAACGACCGCATCAAGGCCGAGCTCGGCGTCGCGCTGGCCTTCCCAGACTACCGCACCGGGCTGCGCACCATCCTCGGCGGCTGAGGGCCGCTGCGGCGCGCGGACGCGGTTCCGGGAGAGCATTGCGCCGATGGAGAAGGGGGATTGGCCCCTCGCCCAGGCGCCCCCCCTCAGTCCGACCCCATATCCGTCTCCCGCGCCCC
>JAURLF010000009.1 GCA_030831375.1 Gaiellales bacterium
CGTCGACGACGTCCTCGACGCGACGGGCACGAGCGCCGAGCTCGGCAAGACCGCCGGCGCCGACGTCGCCAACGACCGCCGCACCTTCGTGACCGTGCTCGGGCTCGACGCGGCCCGGGCGCGCGCCGAGGCCTCGTGGGTGCGCGCCGAGGCGCTGCTCGACATGCTCCCCGGCGACCCGGCGGCGCTCCGCGATGCCGCCGCCCTGATCTACCGGCGGACCAGCTGACGATGGCGCGCGAGCGCCTCGACCAGGCGCTGGTGGCCCGCGGGCTCGCCCCGACCCGCTCGAAGGCGCAGGCGCTCGTCCTGGCCGGCCTCGTGACGGTCGATGACGAGCCGGCCCGCACGGCGGGCCAGGCGGTGCGCGAGGGCCAGGTGCTCGCGGTCGCGGCCCTGCCCCGCTTCGTGTCGCGCGCTGGCGACAAGCTCGATGGCTTCCTCGCGCACCTCGGCTGGGACGTCGCGGGCGCCGACGTCCTCGACGTCGGCGCCTCCACCGGCGGCTTCACCGACTGCCTGCTGCAGCGCGGCGCCGCCCGCGCGATCTGCGTCGACGTCGGCTACGGCCAGCTCGACCCGCGCCTGCGCGACGACCCGCGCGTGACGGTGATGGAGCGCACGAACGCGCGCGGCCTCGAGCCCGGGGCGCTCCCGTACGCGCCGGATCTGGTCGTCGCCGACGTCTCATTCATCTCGCTGCGCCACGTGCTCGGGCCCGCGCTCGCCTGCGCGCGGGCGCCGTGGCGGGCGATCGCCCTCGTCAAGCCGCAGTTCGAGGCGCAGCCGGCCGACGTCGGCAAGGGCGGCGTCGTGCGCGACCCCGTGACGCGCCGGGCGGCGATCGCCTCGGTCGCCCGCTACGCTTGCGACCTCGGCGCGGTTCCGCTCGTGGCCCGTGACTCGGGGCTCCCGGGGCCGGCCGGCAACCACGAGTACCCCTTGGCCATCGTCTCCGCCGACCACCCGCTCGCCCGGGGCGCCCGCCCCGACCCCGACCGCATCGCCGCCGAGGCCGTCGCCGATGGCTGAGGCCGCCCGCGTCCTGCTGTTCACGCACGGCGACGCCGCCGTCACCCGCGACGCGACGGCCGGACTCGCCCGCCAGCTCGCCGATCGCGGCGTCGAGCTCGTCCTGCCGGACGACGAGGCCGCCAAGCACCCGGACCTGCCCGGGGCCACGCGGGAGCGCCCCGACGACGCCGATCTCGTGCTCGTCCTCGGTGGCGACGGCACGATGCTGCGCGCGCTCCAGCACGCGCTCGGCACTGGCACGCCCGTGGTGGGCGTGAACTTCGGCACCTTCGGCTTCCTGACCACGCTGCGGGCCGACGAGCTCGACCAGCGGCTCGACGACCTGATCGGCGGCGGCCTGCGCGTCGTCGAGCTGCCCACCGTCGCGGTGGAGACGCCGGAGGGGCGCTTCGTGGCCGTCAACGACGTGCTCGTCACGGCCGACTCGCTCGGCCGCATGGCCGTGCTCGAGTGGGCCGTCAACGGGGTCGACCTCGGCCAGCGCGGCTGCGACGGCATCCTCGTCAGCACCCCGGCCGGCTCGACGTCGTACAACCTGTCGGCCGGCGGCCCCGTGCTCGACTGGGAGGTGGACGCGGTCGCCGTGACCTTCGTCGCGCCGCACGCCCTCGACGCGCGCCCCCTGATCCTCTCGCGCGGGCACGAGGTGCGCGTGACGAGCCGCACCCGCGAGGTGGCGAGCCGCGTCGTCATCGACGGCCACCCCGTCGCCCATCTCGCCGCGGGCGCGACCGCGACCATGCGGATGGCGCCCGAGACGGCGCGGCTGGGGGTGCTTCCGGACCGGCCGTTCCTGTCCCGCTACCGCGACAAGTTCGGGCACTGAGGTGCTGGAGCGCCTCGCCGTCTCGAACCTCGTGGTCCTGCGCCGGGCCGAGATCGAGCCCGCGCCCGGCCTGACCGTGATCACGGGCGAGACGGGCGCCGGCAAGACGATCCTCGCGGGCGCGCTCGGGCTCGTGCTCGGCGCCAAGGGCGAGGCCGGTCTCGTCGGCCCGCACGGGGACGCCGTCGAGGTGGAGGCGATCTTCCGGGTCGACGACGCGCTGCTCGCCGACGCCGCGCTCGACGGCGTGCGCGAGCTCGTCGACGATCCCGAAGACGGGCTGATCGTGACGCGCCGGCTCGGCGCCGATGGCCGCGGGCGCACGCTCGTGCAGGGCCGCTCCGCCACGCGCGGCGCGCTCGAGGCGGCCGGCGGCCGCCTCGTCGGCGTCGTCTCGCAGCACGAGGCGCGCCGGCTGGCGCGCCCGGCCGCGCAGCGCGCGATCCTCGACGCCTCCGGCGGCGAGCGTCAGGCGACGCTCGTCACGGCGATGGCCGCGGCCTGGCGCGCGCTCGTCGAGGCGCGCGCGGCCCGGGAGGCGGCCGAGGCGGAGGCGGCGGGCCTCGCCGGTCGGATCGCCGAGCTCGAGGGCGTCGCCGAGCGCCTGCGCGACGTCGCGCCCGAGCCGCGCGAGGTGGAGGTGCTCGAGGCGGAGCGCCAGCGCCTGCGCTACGCCGACGTCCTCGCCGCCGAGGCGGCCGCGGCCGCGCAGGCCCTCTCGCCGGACGACGGCGCGGGCGCCGTGGGTCTCGCCGGGCAGGCCGAACGGGCCGCCCGCACGGCCGCCGAGCGCGACCCCGCCCTCGCCGCCGTCGCCGACGAGCTGCGCGAGGCCGTGGTACGGCTCGAGGAGGCCTCGCGCGAGCTGCACGCCTACGCCGACGGCGTCGAGCACGACCCCGTGCGCCTGCTGACCGTCGAGGCCCGCCTCGACCGGCTCGCCGACCTCGTGCGCCGACACGGCTCGCTCGACGCGGCGATCGCGGCCGGAGCGGAGGCCGAGCGGCTGCTCGCGCTCGCCGGCGGCGAGGCCGGCGGCGCCGAGGCGGCGCACGCGGCGGAGGCGGCCGCGGCCGCCGCGGCCGAGCAGGCCGCCGCGGCGCTCGGGAAGGCGCGCCGCCGGCTCGCGCCGAAGCTGGCCGAGGCCGTGCGCGGGCACCTCGCGGACCTCGGCATGGCCGACGCCCAGGTCGAGGTCGAGGTCGCAGAGCGCGAGCTCGGCCCCGCCGGCGCGGACGAGGTGCGCCTTCTGCTCGCCCCGAACCCGGGCCTGCCGCCCGCGCCGATCGCCGATGCCGCGTCGGGCGGCGAGCTGTCGCGCGTCGCGCTCGCCCTGCGCGTCGCCGCGCACGACCGGGACGCGGTGCCGACGCTCGTCTTCGACGAGGTCGACGCGGGTGTGGGGGGCGCGACGGCGCTCGCCGTCGGACGCACGCTGCGCGAACTCGCCGCCTCCACCCAGGTCATCTGCATCACGCACCTCGCGCAGATCGCCGCGCTCGCCGACCGCCACTACCGCGTCGAGAAGGCGGCGGGCGAGCCGACCGAGACGACGATCGAGCTGCTCGACGAGGCGGGCGCCGAGGCCGAGCTCGCGCGCATGCTCGGCGGCGACGCGACCGCGGCCGAGGCCCTCGAGCTCGCGCGCCGGCTGCGCGGCGCGGCCTGATCCGCGCCACGAAGCGGACGGCCGGCGCGCCTGTCCGACGGTCCGCCTAGAGTCCTCAGCGGACCCTGACGGAGGACGGAGATGGCGGACACCAAGACCCGGTACGTGTTCATCACCGGCGGCGTCGTCTCCTCCCTCGGCAAGGGCATCACCGCCGCATCGCTCGGCCGCATCCTCAAGAACCGCGGCCTGCGCGTGGCGGTGATCAAGCTCGATCCGTACATCAACGTCGACCCGGGCACGATGAGCCCGTTCCAGCACGGCGAGGTGTTCGTGACGGAGGACGGGGCGGAGACCGACCTCGACCTCGGCCACTACGAGCGCTTCATCGACGAGAACACCTCCGCGCTGTCGAACGCCACTGCGGGCGCGATCTACGACAGCGTGATCCGCCGCGAGCGCCGCGGCGAGTACCTCGGCTCCACCGTGCAGGTGATCCCGCACATCACCGACGAGATCAAGCGCCGCGTGACCCGCGTGTCGGAGGCCGAGGCCGTCGACGTCGTGCTCGTCGAGATCGGCGGCACCGTCGGCGACATCGAGAGCCTGCCGTTCCTCGAGTCGATCCGCCAGCTGCGCAACCAGGTCGGGCGCGAGAACGTCTGCTACGTGCACTGCACGCTCGTGCCGATGGTCGAGGCCGCCGGCGAGCTGAAGACGAAGCCGACGCAGCACTCCGTCAACGAGCTGCGCCGCATCGGCATCACGCCCGACATCGTCGTCTGCCGCGCGTCGCATCCGATCACGCGCGACCTGAAGGACAAGATCGCGCTCTTCGCCGACCTCGACCCGCAGGCGATCCTCGCCTGCGAGGACGCCTCGAACATCTACCGCGTCGCGCTGGCCCTGCACGCGCAGGGCTTCGACGACCTCGTGCTCGGCAGCTTCGGGATCGAGGCGCCCGCCGCGGACATGACGGAGTGGGAGGGGCTCGCCGACCGCGTCGACGCGCTCGAGGGCGAGGTCTCGATCGCGATCGTCGGCAAGTACATCCAGCTGCACGACGCCTACCTGTCGGTCGTCGAGGCGCTCAAGCACGGCGCGATCCACCATGGCGCGGTGCTGCGGCTCGTCTGGCTCGACGCGGAGGCCGTCCTGCGCGGCGAGGCAAAAGACGAGTTGGCGTCGGTCGACGGCATTCTGATCCCCGGCGGCTTCGGCGGCCGTGGCATCGAGGGCAAGATCGCCGCGGCGCGCTACGCCCGCGAGCGCGGGGTGCCGTTCCTGGGCATCTGCCTCGGGATGCAGATCGCCGTGGCCGAGTTCGCCCGCCACGTGGCCGGCATGCCGGGCGCCAACTCGACCGAGTTCGACCCGGAGACGCCGCACCCGATCGTCGACCTCCTGCCCGAGCAGAAGGACGTGATGGACATGGGCGGCACGATGCGACTCGGCGCCGAGCCCGTCGTGCTGAAGCCGGGCACGAAGGCCCACGCGGCCTACGGCGAGGAGACGATCTACGAGCGCCACCGCCACCGCTACGAGGTCTCGAACTTGCTCCGGCCCGAGCTCGAGCGGCACGGCCTGGTCGTGTCCGGCACGTTCGCGTCGAAGGATCTCGTCGAGATCGTCGAGCTGCCCGGCCACCCGTGGTTCGTGGCGAGCCAGTTCCACCCCGAGTTCAAGTCGCGCCCGACGCGGCCGGCGCCGCTGTTCCGCGAATTCGTCGGCGCCGCGATCGCGCACCGCCAGGGCGTCTCGGCGGACGCCGCGCACGACGCGACCGCCGCGGCCTAGCGTGAGCCGCGCGCTCGACCTCTTCTTCGCGCTCGCGCGA
>JAURLF010000068.1 GCA_030831375.1 Gaiellales bacterium
CGTGGAGGTGAAGGGCCTCGCGCTGCCCGAGCTGATGATCGAGGTCGACGCGATGGCGATCGTGCCGCAGGGCGGCCAGCGGGCCGTGCGCGGCTAGCTCAGATCCCGAGGCCGCGGGCGATCACGAGCCGCTGGATCTCGTTGGTGCCCTCGCCGATCTCGAGCACCTTCTGGTCGCGGTAGATGCGCGAGATCGGGTACTCGTCCATGTAGCCATAGCCGCCGTGGATCTGGACGGCGGCGTTGACGGCGCGGTTCGAGGCCACGCCGGTGTGCAGCTTGGCGATCGCGGCGGCCTGCGCGTACGGACGCCCCTGGTCCTTCAGCCAGGCGGCGCGGTAGACGAGCGCGCGGCCCGCCTCGATCTCGACCGCCATGTCGGCGAGCGCGAAGCGGACGGCCTGGAAGTCCTTGATCGGCCGGCCGAACTGGTTGCGGGCCTGCGCGTAGGCGAGGGAGAGGTCGTAGGCGGCCTGCATCGTGCCGAGGCCCATCGCGGCGATCGAGATGCGGCCGCCGTCGAGGATCTGCAGGAACTGCTTGAAGCCCATGCCGCGGGGGCCGAGCAGGTTGCCCTCGGGGACGAGGCAGTCGGCGAACGTCAGCTCGCGGGTGTCGGAGGCGTGCCAGCCGAGCTTGCGCAGGGGTGCTGAGATCCCGTAGCCGGGCGTGCCGTTCGGGACGATGATGTTGGAGATCTCGTCCTCGCCGGTGCGCGCGGTGATCGTCACGCACCTCGTGATGTCGGTGCCAGAGTTGGTGATGAACATCTTCGAGCCGTTGACGCGCCAGTGGCCGTCCTCGAGCTCGGCGCGGGTGCGCGGGTTGCCGGCGTCCGAGCCCGCCTCCGGCTCGGTCAGGCCGAAGGCGGCGAGCGCGCGGCCCGCGACGAGGTCCGGCAGCCACTCGGCGCGCTGCTCGTCCGTCCCGAACAGGTGGATCGGCATGGTGCCGAGCGACGTGTGCGCGGCGACCGTCACGCCGACGGAGGCGTCGACGCGGGTCAGCTCCTCCACCGCGATCGCGTACAGCAGCGTGTCGCCGCCCGCTCCGCCGATCTCCTCGGGGAACGGGATGCCCATCAGGCCGAGCCCCGCCATCTCCTCCACGATCCCGTAGGGGAAGCGGTGCTCGCGGTCGAGCTCCTCCGCGATCGGCGCGATCCGGCTCTCGGCGAAATCGCGGACGACCGCCCGGAAGTCCTCGTACTCGCTCGGCAGGTCGAGATCCATCTGCGCTCCCCCGTCGCGGCGCGCGGTGCCGCGCCCCGCGGCAGTCTACCCCGCTGCCCGTTCCCGGCCCGCCCCCGGGCGGCGCTACGCTCTGGAGCGTGAGCGGGGGGAACGGCACGGGCGCGCCGAGCATCGCGATCATCGGCGCGGGCTTCAGCGGGATCGGGATGGCGATGCGGCTGCAGGAGGCCGGGATCCGCTCGTTCACGATCTACGAGGCCGCGGACGACGTCGGCGGCACCTGGTACTGGAACACGTACCCCGGCGCGGCCTGCGACATCGGCTCGCACCTCTACTCGTTCTCGTTCCGGCGCAACCACGAGTGGACGAAGACGTACGCGGGCGATGAGGAGATCCGCGAGTACCTGCGGGCCTGCATGCGCGACGCCGACCTGTACGGGCGCACGCGGCTGTCGACGCCGATCGAGACGGCCGTCTACGACGACGCCGCCGCGACCTGGACGCTGACCACGGCGGCGGGCGAGGAGGTCGTCCACGACGTCGTGATCTTCGGCTGCGGCCAGCTCAACGAGCCGGTGCGGCCCGACATCCCCGGCCTCGACGGCTTCCGGGGGGAGCTCTTCCACTCGGCCCGCTGGGACCACGGCTGCGACCTGCGCGGCAAGCGCGTCGCCGTGATCGGCAACGGCGCGAGCGCCGCCCAGTTCGTCCCCGAGGTCGCGAAGGAGGCGGCCAGCCTGGCCGTCTTCCAGCGCACGCCGTCGTGGATCGTGCCGCGCCGCGACTTCCCGTACTCGGACCGGCGCAAGTGGCTGTTCCGTCACGTGCCGGGCGTCGAGAGCCTGCACCGGCTCGGGATCTTCTGGTTCAACGAGAAGGGCTTCCTCGCCTTCCGGCCGGGGCAGAAGTGGTGGGGCCTGATCCAGGGCTCGGACCGCGCGCGCCAGTGGGAGGACGTCGCCCTGCGGCACCTCGAGCGGCAGGTCCCCGACCCCGAGCTGCGCGAGAAGCTGACGCCGCGCTACGGGATCGGCTGCAAGCGCGTGCTGCTCTCGAACGACTGGTACCCGACGCTGCAGCGCGACAACGTCGAACTCGTCACGGACCGCATCACCCGCATCACGGAGGACGCGATCGAGACGGAGGCGGGGACCACCGGCCCGCTCGACGTGATCATCCTCGGCACCGGCTTCGACTCGACGAAGTTCATGTCGACGGTGGAGATCACGGGTGCGGACGGGGTGCGGCTCGCCGACGCCTGGGCGGACGGGCCGCAGGCGCACCTCGGCATCGCGGTCGCCGGGTTCCCGAATCTGTTCATGCTCTACGGCCCGAACACGAACCTCGGCCACGGCACGATCATCTTCATGATCGAGTGCCAGATCCGCTACATCCGCAAGTGCGTCCAGCGGATGCGCCGCGACGGGCTCAGGGCGCTCGCCGTCCGGCCGGAGGCGCAGGCGCGCTTCAACGAGGAGCTGCAGCGCGACCTCGCGCAGTCGGTGTGGGCGAGCGGCTGCCGCTCCTGGTACGTGACCGCCGACGGCAAGGTGCAGAACAACTGGTCGGGGTTCATGCTCGACTACTGGCGGGACACGCTGCGCCCCGACTTCGACGATTTCAGCGTGCGCGCGTGAACCGCCGCTCGGTCATCGCCGGCGGGCCGGTCCTGACCATGGCCGATCCGGGCCGCGTCGAGGCCGTCGCGCTCCTCGACGGCCGCATCCTCCACGCGGGCGCGCTCGACGACTGCCGCGCCGCGGCCGGCCGCGGCGCGGCCGAGGTCGACCTCGGCGGGCGTACGCTGATGCCGGGCTTCGTCGACGCCCACACGCACCCCCTGATGCTCGGGCAGTGCGCGGCCTGGGTCGATTGCGCGCCGCCCGAGGTGACGGACATCGACGGGCTGGTCGCGCAGCTCGGCCGGCGCCGCGACGGCCTGCCGCCGACCGCCGCCGTGTGGGGCTTCGGCGTGCACCTCGTGGATCTCGCGGAGGGCCGCAACCCGATGGCGGCCGACCTCGACCGGGTCGCGACGGACCGCGTCGTCGCGGTCATGCACCGCTCCGGGCACGGCGTGATGGTCAACAGCCACTGCCTGGCCGTGAACGGCATCACGCGGGACACGCCGGACCCGCCTGGCGGCCGGATCGAGCGCGACCCGCAGGGGAACCCGACGGGCGCCCTGTGGGACGCCTCGATCGACCTGATCACCGGGCCCGAGGGCGTCAAGACGCGCGACCACGGCCCCAACATCCACATCCCGGACGCGCCTGAGCGCCTCGTCGACCTGCTCTGCAACGCGCAGACCCTGCTCCTGCGTGCCGGCGTCACCTCGGTCACGGACTGCCAGGTCACGCGCCGCGAGATGGAGACGTACCTGTCGGCCCGCGACGAGGGGCGCCTGCAGCTGCGCGTCTCGATGCTGACCCTCTCGACCCTGCTCGACGCGCTCGTCGAGCTGGGGCTGCGCTCGCGCCTCGGCGACGACCATCTCGCCTTCGCCGGGCTCAAGCTCTACGCCGACGGCAGCCTGACGGGGCTGACCGCCTACTTCGAGAGCGGCTACCGCTTCGACCCGTGCCATCACGGCCAGCTCTACCACGAGCCCGCCGAGCTGCGCCGGCTGATCCGGCGCGCGCACCGCTTCGGGCTGCAGACCGGCACCCACGCCCAGGGCGACTCGGCGATCGCGATCGTGCTCGAGGCCGTCCGCGAGGCGCTCGACGACGTCGACCGCAGCGACCACCGCCACCGCATCGAGCACTGCGGGATGCCGTCGGAGGCGCAGGTCGGGGAGATCGCCGAGCTCGGCGTGATCCCCGTCAACCAGCCGACGCACCACTACCTGGTGGGCGACGCGATGCTCGACAAGGTCGGCGAGCGCGCGCACCGCTACAACCCGTACGGCGAGTTCGTCCGCGCCGGCATCGCGCCCGTCCTGTCCTCCGACACGCCCGTCTCGGGCCCCGACCCGCTGGAGGCGGTCTGGGCGGCGGCGACGCGGGCGACCCGCTACGGCTCGGTGCTCGGCGACGAGGCCCAGCGGATCACCGTCGAGCAGGGCCTGCGCGGCTACACGATCGAGGGCGCGCGGGCCACGCGCCGCGAGCACGCCGTCGGCTCGATCGAGGCGGGCAAGCTGGCCGACTTCGCGATCCTCTCCGACGACCCCCTGGCCGTGCCGCTCGACGCGCTGCGCGCGATCCGGGTCGAGGAGACCTGGGTCGACGGGGCGCCCGTCGACTGGGCGCGGCTCTAGGCGATCGGCAGCGGGATCTCGCCGGCGCGGGGCAGCTCGAGCCGCTCCCAGACGTCGACGAGGCCCTGCACGAGCGCCTGCTCGTCGGCGTCGGTGTGGAGCGGGCTCGTCGTGATGCGGAAGCGCTCCGTGCCGCGCGGCACCGTCGGGTAGTCGATCGGCTGCACGTAGATCGCGTGACGGTCGAGCAGCATGCGCGCGGCCTCGCGGCAGCGCACGGGGTCGCCGAGGATGACGGGGATCAGGTGGCTGTCCGTCGGGAGGGTCGGGATGCCCTCGGCCTCGATCGCGGCGCGGACCGACGCGACGCGCGCGTGCAGGGCGCTGCGCTCCGCGTCCGAGGCGCGCAGGTGCCGGACGCTGGCGCGGGCCGCGGCGACCACCACGGGAGCGAGGGACGTGGTGAAGATGAAACCCGCCCCGTAGGAGCGAACGAGGTCGACGAGCCGGGCGGGGCCGGCGATGTACCCGCCCATCGCGCCGACGGCCTTGCCGAGGGTGCCCTGCACGATGTCGATCTCGGACTCGAGGCCCTCGCGGGCGACGATGCCGGCGCCCTCGGGGCCGTACATGCCGACCGCGTGCACCTCGTCGACGTAGGTGAGGGCGTCGTGGCGGCGCGCGACGTCGGCGAGGTCCGCGATCGGGGCGATGTCGCCGTCCATCGAGTAGACGCTCTCGAAGGCGACCACGCGGGGGCGGTGCGCCTCCTCGGCGCGCAGGAGCGACTCGAGGTGGTCGGCGTCGTTGTGCTGGAAGACGCGCACGGTGGCGCCGCTGCGGCGGATGCCCTCGATCATCGAGTTGTGGTTGGCCGCGTCGGAGAAGACGACGCAGTCGGGCAGCGCCGAGCCGAGCACCGCGAGCGCGGTGAAGTTGGCCACCCAGCCGGACGAGAAGAGCAGGGCGGCATCCTTGCGGTGCCAGGCGGCGAGCTCGCGCTCGAGGGCGACGTGCATCGCGGTGGTGCCGGAGATGTTGCGCGTGCCGCCCGACCCGGCGCCGTACGCGGCGGCCTCCGCGACGGCCTCGGTGACGGCGGGGCTCGCGGCCATGCCGAGGTAGTCGTTCGAGCACCAGACGGTGACGGTGCGGGTCGTGCCGTCCGGGTCGGACAGCAGCGCGAGCGCCGTGCCGGGCACCCGCTCGATCTCCGCGAAGGTGCGGTAGCGACCCTCAGCCTTCAGGCGCGCGAGGGCCTCGTCGACGAGGCCGGCGTAATCCACGCCGGCACTCTATCGGCACTCGGGCCGCGGCGGCCCGGTCATCCCGTTGCGAACACGCCGAGCGCGGTCCAGCCGCCGGGGCGCGTGGTGGCGAGGTCGTACAGGCTGAAGCCCGTCGCGCCCGCGTCGCGGGCGCCGCGCGCGGCCGCATCGAGCTGGACGGCGGAGAGGCCGAGCGAGCCCGTGATCACGTGCACCTCGACGGCCGGGTCGCCCGTGCGCTGCCGCAGCCGATTGACGCAGCCCGTGGCGTCCCGGTAGATGCGAGCCGGGGTGTGGCGACGCGACGGGTAGCACATCGGCAGGAACGCGTCGCTCGCGGCGTGCAGCGCCGCGTACGGGAAGACCGGCCAGTACATCGAGACGGGCGACGGGATGATCGCGGCGATCGGCAGCTTCGGGTAGGTCGCGCGCGCCCAGCCGGCGAGCGCGGCGGCGCGGCGCGCCCGGAGCGCGCCGTCGTTGACGATCGTGGCCTCGACGTCGATGCCGAGCCCGTCGATGCCGTCCGCGCCGGCCACGTTGACGGCGGCGGCGAGCCGGCGCCGATCGCGCTTGAGGTTGCGGTAGCCCGGCAGGTACCAGGGCACGACGCGCAGGCCGGCGGCGTGCCCGAGCCGCGCGACCTCGCGCACGTAGGCCCGATTGACGACGTCCGCCTTCGACCTCCAGTTGGCGGTCTCGATGTAGATCACCGGTGTGCCGTGCTGCTCGGCCGCGGCCACGACCTGGGCCGGCGTGCGCTTGCCGTAGTCCCAGATGTCGACCCAGATCCCGGTGCCGGAGAAGACGGCGGCGCGGGTCGGCTCCGCCTCGGCCGCGGGGGCCGCGGCGAGCGCGATCAGGGCGGCGACGAGGGCGAGCAGGGCGGCGCGGCGCACCGACCCATCCTACGCGGCGTCCGGCGCGCCCCGGGGCTCAGCCGCCGAGGTGGCGCGCCAGGGCTCGCGCCGCCTCGGCCGCGGTCTCGCGCTCGGCGGCTCCGTCGCGCTCGGAGGCGTATTCGAGCAGCGCCTGGCGCGCGCGGTGCGAGTGGTGGCGGAGCAGGTCGGAGAGGGCGTCCCCGTCGCGGGCGGCGATCGCGTCGACCATCTGGTGGTGCTCGGCCTGCGCCTCGGATTGCTCGCCGAGCACCGAGACCGCGACGCGGGAGTACGGCTCGATCAGGTTGAGGACGCGCTCGGCGGTGTCTGCGAAGTGGCGCAGCCCGGACAGCCGGTAGAACTCGAGGTGGAGCGCGTAGTTGCGCTCCGACCACGTGGTCGGGTCGAGGTCGTCCATCGCGGCGACGAGCTCGCGCAGGCGCTCGACGTCGCGGTCGGTTGCGTTCAGCACGACGCCGGGCGCCATCTCGGCCTCGACGAGGGCGCGCAGGGTCCAGAGCTCATCGACCTCCGCGGGCGTCAGCGCCGTCACGCGCGCGCCGCCGTCGTCGCCGAACGTGACGACGCCCTCGGCGGCGAGCGTGTGGAGCGCTTCGCGGACGGGGATCCGGCTGACGCCCATCGCCTCGGCGATCGTGGCCTGGATCAGCGGCTGGCCGGGCAGGAGCAGGCCCTGCCGGATCGCCTCGCGCAGGACGTCGGCGATCGGCGGGCGGGCGCTGGCCTCCATGCGCCGTGATCGTAGAGGGGCGGAGTCAGGGACTGCCATTTGCATTCCAGTGTATACATTGTATGCTCCAAGTCAAGAGGAAGGTACCGCGCACCGCGCGACCACTGGAGGAGCATCACGTGAAGCGCATCGGAGTAGACGTCGGGGGCACGTTCACCGACCTGATCCTGGTCGACGAGGAGGCCGGGCGGATCACCGTCGACAAGGTCCCGTCCACCCCGGACGACCCCGCCCGCGGCGTCGTCGAGGGCATCAACCGCCTGTGCGAGAAGAGCGGCGTGAAGCTGTCGGAGATCGACAACCTGCTGCACGGCACCACGGTGGCCACCAACATCGCGCTCACCCACCAGGGCGCCGAGGTCGGGATGATCACCACGGCCGGCTTCCGCGACATCCTCCACATCGCCCGGCACAAGAAGCCGCTCAACTTCTCGATCCAGCAGGACCTTCCCTGGCAGGCCCGCCCGCTGGTCAAGCGCCGCCATCGCCGCGTCGTCGCCGAGCGCGTGACCGCCCCCCACGGCGAGATCGTCACCCCGCTCGACGAGGAGGCGGTGCGCCGCGAGGTGCGGCTCCTGAAGGAGGCCGGCGTCGAGGCGATCGCCGTCTGCTTCCTCCACTCGTACCTCAACGCCGCGCACGAGCAGCGCGTCGCGGAGATCATCGCCGAGGAGTACCCCGAGGCGTACCCGTCGATCTCCAGCGACGTGATCCCGCTCTACCGCGAGTACGAGCGCTTCAGCACCGTCGCCCTCAACGCCTTCGTCGGCCCGAAGGTGTCGCGCTACCTCGACCGCTTCGCGACCGCGATGCAGGAGGCCGGCTTCAAGCATGGCGTGCAGCTGATGCAGTCGTCCGGTGGCATGGCCACGGTGGAGGCCGCCTCGCGGCGCCCCGTCAACCTGCTCATGTCCGGCCCGGTGGCCGGCCTGATCGGCGGCATCTGGGCCGGCCGCATGGCCGGCTACGACTCCGTCATCACCCTCGACATCGGCGGCACCTCCGCCGACGTCGGCGTCGCCGCCGGCGGGCAGATGCGCATGCGCCATCTGCTCGACACCAAGGTCGGCGATTACCAGGCGATGGTGCCGATGGTCGACATCGACACGATCGGCGCCGGCGGCGGCTCGATCGCGTACGTCGACGACGGCGGGGTCTTCCGCGTCGGCCCGCAGTCCGCGGGCGCCGACCCCGGCCCCGCCTGCTACGACCGCGGCGGCACGCTGCCCACCTCGACCGACGCGCAGGTCTTCCTCGGCCGGCTGCGCCCCGAACGCGGCCTCGTCGGCGGTGGCCTCGCCCTCAAGCCCGACCTGGCCAAGGGCGTCATCGAGGAGCTCGCCACGGAGCTCGGCATGACCCCCGAGCAGGCCGCCCTCGGCGCCCTGCAGATCCAGAAGTTCGGGATGACCCAGAACATCGAGGTCAACTCGGTCCGCCGCGGCTACGACCCGCGCGACTTCACGCTCGTCGCCGCCGGCGGCGCGGGCCCGCTGTTCTCCTGCGACGTGGCGCTCGAGCTCGAGATCCCGCGCGTCCTGGTCCCGCCGCACCCCGGCATCGTCGCCGCCACGGGCCTGCTCGCCACCGACCTCCAGCACGAGTTCGTCGGCACCGAGCGCCAGGCCGTTGCCACCCTCGACGCCGCACGGCTGAAGGCCAAGTTCGACGAGCTGGTGGCGCAGGCCGTCGGCCAGCTCGACGCCGACGCCGTGCCCGAGGACCGGCGCCTGATCCGCCGCCTCGCCGACTGCCGCTACGCCGGCCAGGGCTACGAGGTCCGCTTCGACGTCCCGGCCGGCGACCCGTCGCGCACGGGCTGGACCGATGAGCTCGTCGAGGCCTTCCACGTCGCCCACGAGGGCGAGTACGGCCACCGCTTCGACGCGCCGGTCGAGATCATCAACATCCGCGTTGTCGGCATCGGGCGCATCGACGAGCTCGAGTGGCCCGAGGCCGCCGCGGGCTCCGGCGACCTGTCCGGCGCGCTGATCGAGACCCGCGACGTCGTCTTCGACGTCGACGGCGAGACGACGACCTGCCCGACCCCGTTCTACGAGCGCGAGCAACTCGGGGCCGGCGACCGCATCGAGGGCCCGGCGATCATCGAGCAGTACGACACGACCACGATCGTTCCCCCGGGCTTCGCGGTCGACGTCGACCGCTTCGGCAACCTCGTGATCGACGTCACGGCCCGCATCGAGGCGCGCCGCGCGAAGGGCGGCGACGCCGGCCTCGCCCAGCCGATCCTGATGCGCGTCATCGGCGGCGCCTTCAACGCCATCGCCAAGGAGATGGCGGGCGTCCTCTACCGCATGTCCTACTCGTCGATCATCCGCGAGTCCGAGGATCTCGGCGCGGGCCTGTTCGACGCCCAGGGCAACAACATCGCCGAGTCGGACTCGACGCCGATGTTCATGGGCGCGATGCCGAAGATCGTCAAGGGTGTCATCAGCCTGCTGGGCGACGACATCCACGAGGGCGACGTCATCCTCCACAACGACCCGTACCTCGGGGCCACGCACTCGCCGGACGTCGCGATCGTGATGCCCGTCTTCCACGAGGGCGAACTGATCGGCTTCACCGGCGCCTCCGCCCACCTGCTCGACATCGGCGGCGCCTACCCGGGCCTCGCGATCGACCTCGTCGACAACTGGTCCGAGGGCAACATCTACCGCGCCGTGAAGCTGGCGGACAAGGGCGTCTGGCAGGAGTCGCTGTTCAAGCACATCCTCGAGAACACCCGCACCCCCACCCACAACCGCGGCGATATCGAGGCGATGATCGCGGCCTGCGAGCGGGCCAAGAAGCGCTTCGCGGAGCTCGCCGCCCGCTACGGCGCCGACGCCGTGACGGGGGCAGCCAACCACTGGATGGACTACGCCGAGCGGATGCTGCGCCAGGAGATCGCCAAGGTCCCGGACGGCGTCTACGGCCCCGAGGAGGGCTGGCTCGACGACGACGGCCGCAACCGCGGGCAGAAGCTCCCGATCAAGGTCACCGTCCGCATCGAGGGCGACAAGATGGTCGTCGACCTGACGGGCTCCAGCCCCGAGGTGCCGACGGGCTACAACTGCCCGTTCGAGGGCACGACCGTCTCGGGCATGACCTTCATCGCCCGCATGATGTTCCTCGACGAGGCCACCTACCCGGTCTTCGTGCCCCAGAACGAGGGCATGCTGCGGCCGGTCGAGGTGATCGCGCCCGAGGGCACGATCTACAACCCGAAGTACCCGCGCGCCTGCTTCGCCCGCTTCTCGCAGGCCCAGCGCGCGGTCGACCTCGTGCTCCGCGCCCTCGCCCCGGTGATCCCGAACCAGATCACCGCCGGCAACTCGGCGCACATCCACTTCCTCTCCTACTCCGGCTACGTCGAGGAGGAGGGCGAGTACTGGGTCTACCTCGAGGTCGACGAGGGCAGCTACGGCGGCCGTCCCGACCGCGACGCGATGGACTCCGTCGACAACCTGATCGCCAACACGCGCAACAACCCGATCGAGGAGCTCGAGTGGCGCTTCCCGATGCGCACCGACCGCTACGAGCTGCGCGACGAGCCGGCGGCGGCGGGCAAGTGGCGCGGCGGCATCGGCATCGTGCGCGTCAACACCTTCCTCACGGACACGATCGTGACCTGCGAGGGGGAGCGCCACGACTCCGATGTGCCGTGGGGCATCTTCGGCGGGCACGAGGGCCTGAACGGCTCGATGGTCCGCAACCCCGGGCAGCCCGACGAGGAGGCCTGGTACAGCAAGGTCACCGGCGCCAAGCTCGAGGCCGGCGACAGCCTGCAGATCACGGTCCCGTCGGGCGGCGGCTACGGCGACCCGCTGGACCGCGATCCCGACCTCGTGCTCAGCGACGTGCTCGACGAGTTCACCACGCGTGACCTCGCCGCGCAGGACTACGGCGTCGTGCTCGTCGGCGAGGGCTTCGGCCTCGCCGTCGACCCCGAGGCCACCGACCGCCTCCGCGCCGAGCGCCGCGGAGCCTGACCCGAACCCACCGAACCACCCCAGGAGGAACGACCCACCATGAGCGAACTGCAGGAGATGCTCGACAAGATCTTCGCGGAGGACTCCGAGCTGTACCAGCAGCGCGGCTTCCAGCGGCGCATCGGCTTCGGCAAGCGCCCCGCGATCATCGACATCGACCTCGCCAACGCCTGGACCCGTCCCGGCCACGCGTTCTCGTGCGACCACATGGACACGATCATCCCGGCCATGGAGCGCCTGCTCGACGCCGGCCGCGCGAAGAACATCCCGATCGTCCACACCACCACCGCCTACGCGAAGAACGTGCGCGGCGAGTGGAGCGACATGGGCCTCTGGCACAACAAGATCCCCGTCGACGTCCTCGAGGAGGGCACCTACGAGGCCGCGATCGACGAGCGCCTCCTGAAGGACGGCGACCTCGTGATCACGAAGAAGCGCGCCTCCGGCTTCCACGGCACGTGGCTGCAGGGCTTCCTCTCCTCGCACCGCGTCGACACGGTGATCGTGACCGGCGTGACGATGGCCGGCTGCGTCCGCCACACCGTCGAGGACGCGATCGCGTACGGCTTCCGGCCGATCGTGCCCCGCGAGTGCGTCGGCGACCGCGTCGCCGGCGTCGTCGAGTGGAACCTCTTCGACATCGACGCCAAGTTCGGCGACGTGATGGGCGTCGACGAGGTGATCGCGTACCTGAACGGCATCGAGCCGTTCGACGGCAACACGCTGCCGTCCTAGCGCTTCGGCCCCCGGGGTCGGCGGACCCGTCCCAACCGCCGCCCCCGGGGGCCGCTTCGCGCCGCGCCCCCGCGCCCGGGGCAGGATCCCGCCCACGGCGGGCCGAAAGGGGTGCATGATGGGCCTGTCGATGCGCCGCCGCCGCAGCCTCCCGCTCGCATTCGCGCTGCTCGCGCTCGGGCTCGCCGCAGCCGGTTGCGGCGCCCTCGAGAACGCCGAGACGGCGACCGAGGCCGACGCGGCCGTGGCCGTCGCGGACGCGGAGCAGATCGAGGAGGCCGAGGAGGCCATGGAGACGCCCGCGGAGGACGAGCTCGTCGAGGAGACCGTGGCGAGCGCCGAGGAGGTGGCGGCCGCGCCGGCCGCGGACAATGCCGCCGCCTGGGCCGTGATCGACCGCGGCACCCAGCGCTTCGCGGCCCGTCTCGACGAGGCCACGCAGGCGATCGCCTCCTGCCAGACGGAGGCCGCTGCGGGCGCGGACTTCACCGCCTGCCAGAACGCCTCGTTCGCCGCCGTCGCGGAGGCCGGCGACGCCTTCATCGCCGTGCTCGACGAGGCGGCGGGCGTGGCCGACGGCGACTGCCGCGCGGCGCTCGAGGGGCTGCGCGGCGCGACCGGCCAGATGGCGGCCGACTACCGGGGCGCGATCGACATGACCGACCTGACCAGCCTCGAGACGGCCTACATGGAGATGGCGGCCGACGCCGGGGCCTATGCCGACGCCGCGATGGCGGCCGCCGGCGCCTGCGGCGGCTGAGGCCTCAGGCGGGGGCGGGGGCGCCCGCGGCGACCCGCAGCCGCGGCTTGACCGCCTCGGCGAAGCGGCGGATGTTGGCCTGCACCAGCTCGTCGGGCATCCCGGACCAGCCGAAGCGGAAGATGAGCGTGTCGCAGCGCAGCTCGTCCAGGTGCTCCTGCAGCTCGCGCACGCAGGTGTCGGGCCCGCCGAGCACGAAGCGGCCGCCCGCCTTGAGGTCCTCCCAGTCACGGTCGAGGCGGTCCTGCGACATCACCTCGCTCTGGCCCCACTGCACGTAGGCCTGGTACTTCGCCTGCAGGTAGGGGCGCGCCTCGGCCTCCGCCGTCGCGTCGTCCTCGCCGACGTAGATCTCCTTCATCACCGGCAGCTCGGTCACAGGCGGCTGGCCCGCCTCCGCGCGGGCCGCGTGGAACATGGCGATCTGGCGCTTGAGCTCGCCGAGGTTGGCGTGCGGGTTGACGGTCCACGTGTCGGCCGTGCGCGCCGCGCGGCGCACCGCGGAGTCCGCGTTGGCGGCGAGCCAGATCGGCGGGCGCGGGCGCTGCAGGGGCAGCACCGACAGGCGTGCGCGCTCGAGCCGGTAGCCGTGGCCCTCCGCGGTCACCTCCTCGCCGGCGAGCAGGCGCTTGAGCACGTCCATCTTCTCGTTGAAGACGCGCACCTTCTTCTCGGGCAGGTCGAACGCCGCGAACTCCTCGGGCCGGTAGCCGAGGCCCACGCCGAGGACGAGCCGGCCGCCGGTGATCGCGTCGAGGGTGGCCGCGTTCTCGGCCAGCTCGACGGGATTGAGCAGGGTCAGGAGCGCGATGTTGGTGGCGACGCGCATGTCACCCGACTCGGCGGCGATGCGGCCGGGCAGCGGCATCGTCTGCAGCATCTGGAAGACGCCCGTCACGAAGTGCTGGCCGGCGGAGACGAGGTCGAAGCCGAGCTCGCGGCAGAGCGCCGTGTGCGCGACGGCCTGGCGGGCGATCTCGTCGGGCGCCACCGCGTCCGGCTGCTGCACGTTGAGGAAGATCCCGATCCGCGGCTCCATGCCCGCCCTGCCTTTCCGTCCCGCGGGCTCGCCGCCCGCGGCGCAGGCAGGATAGGCGAGGCGCCGCCCGCGCAGGACCCGACGCACTCGGCGGCGAACCCCACCCCGATGCGCCGCATCGCCGTCCTCGCCCTGCTCGCCCTCGGCGCGGTTGCGGCGGCCGCGCCGGCGCAGGCCGAGCTGCGGCTCGTGCGCACGATCACGGGCGACATCTCGCCGAAGTCGGTCGCCTCGAACGGCCACGGGCTGGTGACGGCCCAGAACATGATGTACTCGCACACGGTGACGGTCTACAACAGCCGCACGATGCGGCTCGTGAAGACGATCCCGGATGCGGTGCGGCTCGCGCAGTTCGGCGTCAAAGGTCATCCGGGCGTCTCGCGCGGCGCCCCCGTGGAGGCCGCCTTCTCGCCCGACGGCGGCCAGGCCTACGTCTCGAACTATTCGATGTACGGCGCCGGCTTCGGGCCGGAGGGCTCGGATACCTGCGCGCCCGGGTCGGGCTACGACGACTCGTACGTCTACCGGATCGGGATGCGCTCGTTCCGGATCGACGACGTGTACCGGGTCGGCGCCGTCCCCAAGGTGGTGGCGGTCACGCCGGACGGCGCCCACGTGCTCGTCTCGAACTGGTGCTCGTACGACGTCAGCGTGATCTCGACGGCCGCGGGCCGCGTGGTGCGCACGGTCCCCGTCGGCGCCTACCCGCGCGGCCTCGCGATCGCGCCCGACGGCCGCGCCGCATACGTGGCCCTGATGGGCGGCACGGGCCTCGTGCGCATCGACCTCGGCACGTGGCGCACCCGCTCGATCCCTGTGGGCACCAGCCCGCGCGCGGTGGTGGCGTCGCCGAACGGCCGCTACCTCTACGTCACCCTCAATGCCGAGGGCCGGCTGGTGCGCCTCGATCTGCGCAGCGGCCGCAAGGTCGGCGTCAGCACCGGCTCGGCGCCGCGCAGCCTGGCGATCTCGGGCGATGGGCGGCGCCTCTACGTCGTCAACTACAAGAGCGGCACCGTCTCGGCCGTGCGGGCCCGCGACATGCGCCTGCTCGACACGGCCAATGCCTGCCCGAGCCCGATCGGGATCGCCTACGACAAGCCGACCGGCCGGATCTGGGTCGCCTGCTACGGCGGCGCGATCCTCGTGATGTCCGACCGCTAGGCGGGGTCGATCTCGGCCACGAGCGCGCCCGCGTCGACGAAGGCGCCGGCCGCGGCGCGCAGCTCGGAGACCGTGCCGGCGTGCGGCGCGGTCAGCCGGTGCTCCATCTTCATGGCCTCGAGCACGGCGATCAGGTCGCCCTCTGCGACCCGGTCGCCCGGGGCGACCGCGACCTCGAGGACGACGCCCGGCATCGGCGCGACGAGGCGCCCGTCACCCGCCCCCGCGCCCGCGCGCTCAGGCTCCTGCGGGACGGGCAGCCGCCCCGAGCCCGCGCCGCCGAGCCGCCACGCCCCGGCGAAGGGCCCGCGCGGGCGCCGGCGCCGACCGAGCGGGGGGTGCTCGTCGAGGAAGGCGGTGGTCGCGGTGCCGCCGACGACGTCCGGCTGGCGCACGAGCCAGCGCAGGAACGGCAGGTTCGTCTCGACGCCCTCGACCCGCACCTCGTCCAGCGCGGCGGACAGCCGCTCGAGCGCCTCGGCGCGGTCGGGGCCGTGCGCGATCAGCTTCGCGATCATCGGGTCGTAGGCGGCGGGGACCGAGTCGCCCACGGCGACGCCCGCGTCGCAGCGCACGCCGGCGGGCAGCTCGAGCGCGCGCACGACGCCGGTGCGGGGCAGGAAGCGCAGCGGGTCCTCCGCGTACAGGCGCAGCTCGATCGCGTGCCCCGTGCGCGGCGGTCGTGCGGGCACCGCGCCTCCGTCGGCGATGCGGATCTGCTCGGCGACGAGGTCGACGCCGGTGATGAGCTCGGTGACGGGGTGCTCGACCTGGATGCGCGCGTTCAGCTCGAGGAACCAGAACGCCCCGTCCGCCTCGACGAGGAACTCCGCGGTGCCTGCGCCCACGTAGCCCGCTGCGCGGGCGAACGCCACCGCGGCCTCCTCGAGCCGGGTCCTCAGCGCCTCGTCGACCCCGGGGGAGGGGCCCTCCTCGAGCACCTTCTGGTGCCGGCGCTGGATCGAGCAGTCGCGCTCGCCGAGGCTGATCGCGTCCCCCGCCGCGTCGGCGAGGAGCTGGACCTCGACGTGGCGCGGGCGCTCCACGAGCCGCTCGGCGTAGACGCGCCCGTCGCCGAAGGCGGCGAGCGCCTCGCGCTCGGCCGCCGCGCGGGCCCCGGCGAGCTCGTCCGGATGGCGCACGACGCGCATGCCGCGGCCGCCGCCGCCGGCGGCCGCCTTCAGGAGCAGCGGGTAGCCGACCTCCGCCGGGTCGCCCTGCGGCAGCACGGGCACGCCGGCCGCGGCCGCGATCGCCTTCGCCTCGAGCTTGTCGCCGGCGCGGTCGAGGACGGCGGGCGGCGGGCCGATCCAGATCGCACCTGCGGCCTCGACGGCGCGGGCCAGCTCGCCGCGCTCCGACAGGAACCCGTAGCCCGGGTGCACCGCATCGCAGCCCGCATCGCGGGCGGCGCGGGCGATGGCCTCGGCGTCGAGGTAGGACGCCACATCGACCACGCGGTCGCAGGCGCGGACGTGGAAGGCGTCCCGGTCGTCGGGCGCCTGCACGGCGACCGACTCGATCCCGACGGCGCGGCAGGTGCGGGCGATGCGCGCGGCGATCTCGCCGCGGTTGGCGATCAGGACGGAGCGGATCGCCACGGCGGCTCGTCGCCCTCCAGGAACGCGCGCAGTCCGGCCTGCCCCTCGTCGGAGCTGCGCGCCTCCGCGATCAGCCGGGCCAGCTCGTCGTGGCCGGGGCGCTCGCGGATCAGGCGCTTCGTGGCGCGCACCGCCTCGGGGCCGTTGCCGTCGATCAGCCCGGCGAGGCGCTCGGCCTCCGCGGCGGGATCGTCTGCGAGGGCGGCGACGAGGCCGATCCGCAGCGCCTCGGCCGCGTCGAAGCGCTCGGCGGTCAGGAGGTAGCGTCGGGCCGCCGTCTCGCCGATCCGCGCCAGCACGTACGGCGAGATCGTGGCGGGCAGGAGGCCGATCCGCACCTCGGAGAAGGCGAACGCCGTGCCGGGCGCCGCGACGGCGATGTCGGCGCAGGCGACGAGGCCGGCGCCACCGCCGATCGCGTGGCCGTGGACCGCGGCGACGACCGGCGCGGGGCAGCCGTCGACGGCGGCGAAGAGGCGCGCCAGGCGTCGGCCCTCGGCGAGGTTGCCGTCGCGGTCGAGCTCGACGCCGGCCCGCATCCAGTCGAGGTCCGCGCCGGCGCTGAAGCTCGGGCCCTCGCCGGCGAGCACGACGGCGCGGGCGTCGCCGACCCCCTCGAAGGCCGCGGTCAGCTCGTCGATCATCGCCGCGTCGAACGCGTTGCGGCGGTCGGGGCGGGTGAGGGCGATGCGCAGGATGCGGCCGGAGCGCTCGGTGGAGACGGCGTTGCCCACGGCTACATCCGGAAGACGCCGAAGGAGGGCTCGGGGACGGGCGCGCAGCCGGCCGCGGCGATGCCGAGCGCCAGCACGCGGCGCGTGTCGCGCGGGTCGATCAGGCCGTCGTCCCAGAGCCGCGCCGTCGAGAAGTAGGCGTCGCTCTCCGCCTCGAGGCGCACGCGCGCCTCCTCGGCCGCGTCGGAGCCGACCTGCTCCAGCACGAGCGCGGCCTGCTCGGCGCCCATCACGCCGGTGCGGGCGTTCGGCCAGGCCCACAGCTGGCGCGGCTGGAAGGCCCGGCCGCACATGCCGTAATTGCCGGCCCCGAACGAGCCGCCGATGACGACGGTGAATTTCGGCACCTGGGCGCAGGAGACGGCGGTCACCAGCTTCGCGCCGTCCTTGGCGATGCCGCCGTGCTCGGCACGGGTGCCGACCATGAAGCCGGTGATGTTCTGCAGGAAGACGAGCGGGATCCCGCGCTGACAGGCCAGCTCAACGAAGTGCGCGCCCTTCAGCGCGGCGGCGGACACCAGCACCCCGTTGTTCGCGAGGACGGCCACCGGCTGGCCCTCGATCGCCCCGAACCCGCAGACGAGGGTCTCGCCGTACTCGGGCTTGAACTCGTGCAGGCGGCTGCCGTCGACGATCCGCGCGATCACCTCGCGCACGTCGTACGGCACGCGGTAGTCCGCCGGCACGAGGCCGAGCAGGTCGTCGGGATCGTGCAGGGGCGGCTCGGGCTCCGCGACGGCCCAGGCCGGCTCCGGCGCGGGCCCGAGGGTGGCGACGGCCTCGCGCAGGAGCGCGAGCGCGTGCTCGTCGTCGACGGCCTCGTGGTCGGCGACGCCGGAGATGCGCGCATGGACGGCCGCGCCGCCGAGCTCCTCGGCGGTCACCTCCTCGCCGGTCGCCGCCTTCACCAGCGGCGGCCCGCCGAGGAAGATCGTGCCGGTGCCGCGCACGATCACGGTCTCGTCGCTCATGGCCGGCACGTACGCGCCGCCCGCGGTGCACGAGCCCATCACGGCGGCCAGCTGGGGGATGCCGGCCTGCGACATGCGCGCCTGGTTGTAGAAGATGCGGCCGAAGTGGTCGCGGTCGGGGAACACGTCGGCCTGCATCGGCAGGTAGGCGCCGCCCGAGTCGACGAGGTACAGGCAGGGCAGGCGGTTCTCGAGCGCGACCTCCTGGGCCCGCAGGTGCTTCTTCACGGTCAGCGGGTAGTACGTGCCGCCCTTCACCGTCGCGTCGTTGGCGACGATCACGCACGGGCGGCCCTGCACCGACCCGACGCCGGTGACGATCCCCGCTGACGGCACGACGCCGTCGTACATGCCCCAGGCGGCGAGCGTCCCGAGCTCGAGGAACGCGCCCTCCGGGTCGACGAGCCGGTCGATCCGCTCGCGTGCGAGCAGCTTGCCGCGTGAGCGGTGGCGCTCCCGGGCCGCCTCCGAGCCGCCGGCCTCCACCGTGGCGCGCCGTTCGGCCAGCTCGGCCACGAGCGCGCCCATCGCCTCGGCCCGCTCGGCGAAGGCCGCGTCCGCGCGGTCCACGTGGGTGGGGATGATCGCCATCGGCTCCAGCGGGGATTCTACGGCTCCGCCGCCGCCGGCCGCCGCACGGCCCGAGCGGCTACGATCGCCGCATGCACGGCGCCCTCGCAGCCCTGATCGCGGACGGGCCCGTCGCGATCGACGGCGGCTTCGCGACCGAGCTCGAGGCGCTCGGCGAGGACCTCTCCGACGACCTCTGGTCGGCGCGCCTCCTGCGCGACGGCCCGGCCATGGTCGAGGCCGTCCACCTCGCCTATCTGCGTGCGGGCGCCCGCGTCGTGATCACCGCCTCGTACCAGGCCAGCCGCGCGTCGTTCGCCCGGGTCGGCGTCGAG
>JAURLF010000069.1 GCA_030831375.1 Gaiellales bacterium
AGCCCGAGTTCGTGTACCGCCACTGCGGCAGGCCCCAGCGGCGCTTCAGCTCGTCAGCGACGATGATCGCGTCCTCGGTCGGGGCGGCGAAGTGCGTGCCCTGCTCCATGCGCTCAACGACGGCCTTCGTGATGACCGGATGGGCGTGGCCCTGGACCATCGAGCCGAACCCGTTGTGGAAGTCGACCATCTCGGTGCCGTCGACGTCCCAGACGTGGCTGCCGACGCCGCGCTCGAGGTAGATCGGCCACGGGTCGCGGAACTGGTACGAGGAGGCGACGCCGCCCGATAGCGAGCCCTGAGCGCGCTCGTACATGCGGCCGGAGCCGGCCGTGTTGGCGTCCAGCTTCTTCGCCTCGCGCGCGGTCAGCTCTGCGATGCGCTCGCGGTCCAGCTCGATCGGGGTCCGTACGGCCATGGTGGCTCCTCCTGCTGCGCTGATCGCGCGTTCAGTCCGAGTGAACGATAGGGGCGCAGGGCGGGGCGCGTCAACGCGCAGCGGGTCCGCTACGAGGCGGTGAAGATCGACTCGGCGGCGGCCTGGCGCTCGCGGATCAGCCGCTCGACGGCCTCCTCGTCGCCGGCGCGCAGGAGCTCGACGGGGTCGGGATCGCCGTTGACGATGCCCTCGAAGAAGACCTTGCGGTCCTCGTACGTCGGGAACAGGTCCTTGGCCCAGCCGCGCAGCCCGTTGAGGCGCTCGGCGAGGCGCGCGTACGGCTCGCCGTACATGTCGGCGATCTCGCGCTTCATGCGCTTGGCGAGCGCCGGGCTCGCGCCCGACGTGGAGATCGCGATCGCGATCGGCCCCGAGCGCACGATCGCCGGCAGGATGAAGTTGCACAGGGGCGGCACGTCGACCACGTTGACCAGCATCGCGCGCGCCTCGGCCTGCTCGTAGATCGCGACGTTGAGCGCGGTGTCCTCGGTGGCGGCGACGACGAGCAGGTGCGCCTCGAGGTCCGACGGGTCGTACGGGCGCAGGTCGAGGGTGATGGCACCCTCGCGGGCGAGCTCCGCAACCTCGTCGATCGCCTGCTTGGCGACGACGTGCACGCGCGCGTTCGCGGCCAGGAGGCCCTCGATCTTCTCGAGCCCGATCGGGCCCGCGCCGACGACCAGGCACGGACGGTCGCCGAGGTCGAGGCAGGCCATGTAGAAGGTCTTCTCGAGCATCTTCGCGTTGCACGTGGCATCGCAGCGCTCGAGTTTGGCATCGCAGACGCAGGGGCGGTACGGCATGGCCCGAAGCCTATCGCGGGCGGCCGGGCCGCGGATGGGTCACCATGGACGCCTGATGGGCGCCGTCCGCCACCTCTACGTGCACGTGCCGTTCTGCGCCCACCGCTGCGGCTACTGCGACTTCACGACGGTCACGGGGCACGACGACCGCCACTCCGCCTACGTCGACGCGCTCACCCGCGAGCTGGACGCGCGCGGCGGCGTCCTCGCCGACCCGCCCGAGACCGTGTACCTCGGCGGCGGCACGCCGTCGCGGCTCGGACCCGACCTGCTCGGCCGGTTGCTCGACCGGCTGCCGCGGGCGTCGCGCGAGACGACGGTGGAGTGCAACCCGGAGGACGTCGACGCCGCGCTCGCCGCGCTGCTCGCGGAGCGCGGCTGCCGGGTCTCGCTCGGCGCGCAGACGTTCGCGCGGCCGCTGCTCGAGGTGCTCGAGCGCCGCACGAACCCGGACGGGGTGCGCGCCGCGGTCGGGCGGCTGCGCGCGGCCGGTGTGCCGTCGCTCTCGCTCGACCTGATCTACGGCATCCCCGGCCAGTCCGAGGCGGACCTCGCGCGCGACCTCGCGGTGGTCGAGGAGCTCGCGCCCGATCACGTCTCCGCGTACGAGCTCGAGGCGAAGCCCGGCACGCGCTTCACGGTGCATTACGGGGCGGCCCTCGCGGAGCAGTCGGAGCGGCTCGAGCGGCACATGGACCTCGTGATCGACCTGCTCGGGGCCGGCGGCTACGACTGGTACGAGGTCGCCTCCTTCGCCCGCACCCCCGCGGACCGCGCCGTCCACAACACGGCCTACTGGCGCGGGCGGGACTACCTCGGCCTCGGGATCGGCGCGGTCTCGACCGTCGCGGGCGAGCGCCGTGCGAACGGTTCCAAGCTGGCGGCGTACCTTGACGACCCGACGGGCGCCCCGGCCGTGCTCGAGACGATCGACCCGGACACGGCACGGCGCGAGCGCGTCATGCTCGGCCTGCGCCTCGCCGACGGGATCGTCCTCGACGGCGATCTCGCGCCGGTGATCGACCCGGCCGGCGTCGAGCGGCTCGTCGCGCTCGGCGTCGCCCGCACCGACGGCGGTACACTGCGGCTCGAGCGGCGCGGTCGAATGCTCCTCCACGCGTGCGTCGCGGAGATCCTCGGATGAGCGCCGACACCCCCGACATCGAACTGACCGAGCGCCGCCGGGAGGTGCTGCGCGCCGTCATCGAGGAGCACATCTCGTCCGGGCAGCCCGTCGGGTCGCAGACGCTCGTGCGTCGGCGCGGATTCGGCACGAGCGCCTCCACCTTGCGCTACGAGCTGGCCTGGCTGGAGTCGGTCGGGCTGCTCGGCCATCCGCACACGTCCGCCGGGCGCGTGCCGACCGAGCTCGGCTACCGCTTCTACGCCGGCGCCCTGCTCGAGGAGCGGCCCGCCGTGGTGCCGCTGGCCGTCGATCTCGGCGAGGCGAGCCGCGAGGTCGACGAGGCGCTGCGCGTGACGACGGAGGCGCTGTCGCAGGTGACGAGCCTCCTGGCGGTCGCCAGCGCCCCCTCGGTGCCCGCCGCGGACGTGCGACACGTCGAGATCCTCGCCCTGCAGCCGCAGGTCGTGATGGTGCTCGTGATCACCGGGTCGGGCGCGGTCGCGAAGCGCACGATCGTCTTCGACGGGCCCGTCGACCCGGGCCTCGTCGAGTGGGCGCGCGCCTACCTCAACGAGACGCTGACGGACGGCTCCATCACGGAGCGCGCCGTGCGGGCGCGGCTCGGGGAACCGGACCTCGACCCGCGCGAGCGCGCCTTCCTCGACTCGGTCGCGCCCGTCTTCCACGACCTCTTCGAGGCCGGCCCCGACCGGCTCTTCGTCGGCGGCGCGTCGCGGCTGATGAGCGAGCTGCGCGTGCAGGACGAGCAGGAGCTGAACGCGCTCGCCGGCGCGCTCGAGGAGCGCGCGCTGATGCTCGACCGGCTGCGGGCCGCGCTGCGCGGCGACGCGGTCACGGTGCGCATCGGCGAGGAGCACGGCGATCCCGCGCTCCGACCCGTCGCGATGATCACGGCCGGCTACGGGTTGCCGCGGCGCGCGCTCGGCGCCGTCGGCGTGATCGGGCCGGTGCGGATGGACTACGCGCAGGCGATCATCGCCGTGCGCGGCGCGGCGGCCGCGCTCAGCGCGTACGTCGAGGACGTCTACGAGGACTGACGGCGCGGAGTGGACTGGGCCTTCATCGCCGCGGGCGGCGCGCTCGCGGCATACCAGACGTGGGCGATCCGGGTGCGCTGGGTCGCGGCCCGTACGCTCGAGCCGTCGGAGCGGCGCGTCATGGTCGGCGTGCTCGTCGCCACGCGCGGGCTCGGGCTCCTGCTCGGGCTCCTGCTCATCGGTGCGGGCCTCGCGCGGCTCGGCTGAGCGGCCGGGCGCGGGCGCGAGGCGGGATACCATCCGGCCGATGGCCGCCAAGCCCGACTACTACGACGTGCTCGGCGTCGGGCGCGATGCGACCGACGACGAGATCAAACGCGCCTTCCGGTCGCTCGCGCGCCAGCTGCACCCCGACGTCAACCCGGGCGACCCCGAGGCGGCCGACCGCTTCCGCGTCGTCGCCGAGGCCTACGAGGTGCTGTCCGTGTCGGAGACGCGCGTCCAGTACGACCGCTACGGCCACGCGGGCGTATCCGGGGCCGGGATGGGCGGCCAGGGCTTCGGCAACCTCGACGACATCCTCGGCATGTTCTTCGGCGACGGCCTGTTCGGCGGGCGCCCGCGCGGGCCGATGGCCGGCGCCGACGCCGCCACCGCCATCACCCTGACCCTGCGCGAGGCCGCGGCCGGCGTCCAGCGCGACCTCGACGTCGAGGTCGTCGTCGGCTGCGAGCGCTGCGCCGGCTCCGGCGCCGAGCCGCCGACGCGGCCGATCCCGTGCCCGACCTGCGGCGGGGTGGGTGAGGTGCGGCAGGTCTCGAACACGCCGCTCGGGCAGATCGTCCGGCAGATGCCGTGCGGCAGCTGCCGCGGGCGCGGCGCCACCGTCGAGACGCCCTGCGTGGAGTGCCGCGGCCAGGGCCGGCGGCCCGAGCGGCGCACCGTGTCCGTCGGCATCCCCGCGGGCGTCGACAGCGGACAGCGCGTGCGCGTCGTCGGGCAGGGCCACGCAGGCGACCCCGGCGCGCCGCCCGGCGACCTCTACGTCGGCATCCAGATCGAGCCGGACCCCGCGCTCGAGCGCGACGGCCTCGACCTGCACGTCCTCGTCGACCTGACCGCTACGCAGGCGATGCTCGGCGCCACCGTGCACGTCCCGACCCTCGATGGCATGGAGACGATCGTGCTGCAGTCCGGCACGCAGCCGGGCGAGCGGCGCACGCTGCGCGGCAAGGGGATGCCGATGGTCGGCTCCGAGAGCCGCCGGGGCGATCTCCACGTGACCTTCGCGGTGCACATGCCGCGCAAGCTCGAGCCGACCGCGCGCCGCCTCGTCGAGGAGCTCGACCGGCAGATCCCGCCGGACGCCTACAAGACCGACACGGGGCTCTTCGGGCGCATCCGGCGCGGGTTCTCGGGTGGCTGAGCCGGACCTCGTCCGCTACGCGATCTCCGTGCCGGGCGCACGCCGCCACGAGGCCGAGGCCGTGCTCGTGGGGCGCTGCCCCGCGGGCTTCGAGGAGACGCCCGACGGCTTCGCGGTCGTCGCGGCCGCCGCGGCGCCCGCCCCGGCCTGGCCCGACTGGTTCCGGGTCGCGGCGGAGCCCATCGCGGCCGGCTGGCGCGACGCCTGGCGCGACTTCCACCGGCCCTGCGCGATCGCCGGCACGTGGGTGCGCCCGCCGTGGCTCGACGAGCCCGCGGACGCCGTCCTGCTCGAGCCGGGCTACGCGTTCGGGACGGGCTCGCACCCGACGACGCGCGGGGTGGGGGAGCTGCTCGCCGCCGAGGCCCCGGGGTCGCTGCTCGACCTCGGCTGCGGGTCGGGCCTGCTCTCGATCCTGGCGGCCCGCTGGAGCCACGCTCCCGTCACGGCCTGGGACCTCGACCCGCACGCCGTCGCCGCGGCTCGCGCCAACCTCGCCCGCAACGGGCTCGCCGACGCGGTGGCGGTGGAGCAGGCCGACGCCCTCGCAGCGCCCCTGCCCGCCTGCGACCTCGCGCTCGCCAACATCGAGCGGCGCGTCGTCGAGCGGCTCCTGGCTCGCGACGGCCTGCCCGGGCGGGTCATCATCAGTGGCGTGCGCGCCGACGACGCGCTCGACCTCGGCGC